>QNBU01000245.1 GCA_003644215.1 Planctomycetota bacterium | reverse complement strand
CTTTTGCACCTGAAAATCACGACTTCAACATTATGTATCTTCCGGGTGTTTCTGTAATAGATGTTGTGTCTGTCGGGAAAATCGCCGCCGCTGTTTTTGCTTTCCGGCGATTCAAGAAAAAAGACCGTAACACCCGATATGCATACTAATGTTATAGAAGCCAACGAGATTCGTTTACGGAGCCGCACTGGATGAGCAAGTACGAGATTATCGATTGCATTATGGACATCAACAGAACCGCAAGACAGGATTTTCTGGACCAATTTACGGTTAAAGATCTCGATCTCTACCTGGAACACCTCATGCAGGTAGATTTGGAAGAAATCGCGCTGTCGTACTAAGGCGATCCTTTTTTCTGGCCCTCATCGTTTAGAGCTTGTTCGATTTCCGGCGTGTTTTTAACCACTTCATAGGACGATAAATCAACGACCGCATTTTGTTTGAACTCCAGCAGGACCGGCTTTTCGTCTTTCGGGTCCTGAAAAGCCACATCCATCCAGTAAACTCTGTCTCTGATCCCCTTGGAATCCGGTGTGATAATTTCGTTCAATTCCCATTCTATCACTTTCCCGCTCTTCCAAAGCCCGATGGGATACATCGCTGTGGCTGTTTGGGCCATGGGGTGAACTGCGGCATTGGCCTCCTTGACGATTAAGCGAATTTGAGCCGGAAAAAATTCGATTTTACCGGAAGCATTATTGGCGCCGCCGTCCGTAATTTTCTTTGCCCGGATCCCTGCTCTGACGATCAGCACCTCTTCATCATCGTCCATTTGCAGGCGGATTGGTTTTTGGTTTTTGTCCCGGGGCAGAACCAGTGCATCCTGAGAACAAACCGTCAAAATCTGATCCTTGGTCTTTAGTTTGTTGAGATGGATTTGAGCCAGGTAGTCCGCGTGAAGAACGCCAAAGCTTTTGCCGGAACTCATCGACCCGGAACTGATCCGACTGTACAGACCGGTTACAAAGCCATCAGCTTTCAGGGCGGGCGTCCGGGGCTGTTTCAGTACAACGGGCGCATCGGGATCAAATCGGCTGTAAAATATTTTTCCCTGCCTTGGCAGCAGGCCCATCGCCACCAGCAGATTGCCGGAGAGAATAACTCCCGTCAGCAAGCCGCAGACAACAGCCGCTACGATTTTAACGGGGTCGCCCAGGTCAATTTTCATAGGTACCAAATAGTCCAGAGCCATCCTCAACAGAGCAAAACTGATGATGTACACTGCCAGAAAGCAGCCGAACTGCGCCCAATCCAAAGCGTATCCGCGCGTCAGGAACTGCTGGGCCGCCGCTTCATAAAAACTAAAAGCAATGATCGTTGCTATGACCGCTGACCACAGCATCGACAGCGACTGCATCAGCGAACATTTCAGATAGAAAAACGACAAGGTTAATAACAGAACCAAAATAACGATTGCCAATGCCATATAACGAACTCCAGTTCTAAATAAATCTTCTCTCAGGATTTTTTTGAAAAGTTGCGTATCACTTCGTTAATAGAAGTCTCTCCCGCAGCCACTTTCTTGATTGACTGCTCCTGCACATACAGCATTCCTGAACGACGAAATGCCGAGGCGATTTCTTTCGCCGCCGTTGCTTTTCGGACAACCTCCTTCAGTTTATCCTCGATACGGATTGTCTCAAACAGCCCAATCCGCCCAAAGAAACCCGTCCCCTGACAGTTCTCACAGACAATGGGCTTGCCATGCTTATCGTATTCAATTTCACCGGGGCGATAAAAGTTTGTTGCTTCTTCAGGCGGGATATTAAATTTCTTAAACAGTGCCGGATTGGGCTGGTACGACTGGCGGCACTCTTTGCATAGTTTCCGAACCAGTCGCTGATTGATGACAGCCACGAGTGAGTCGGCAATCAGGTTCTTGTCGGCAACGAGTTTTAACCATTTAGCCATGGCCTCATTGACACTGGCCGCTTCCAGAACGACATAAACAACCCGGCCGTCTTTGGCGCCCGCACTGGCAAGCTGGGCGGTTTGAGCGTCTTGGCAGTCGGCCACCCCGACGATATCCGGGCCTTTTCGAAACACACTTTGGAGTCGGCGGGAAAATGTGGTGGTTCCGGTGTCGGTCAAACTGTATGTAAACTGGGTGATATTTTGAAGTTGTGCCGACGGATTTTTTTCCAGCGTGTTGATATTGTTCATAAATGGATCGTGATTGCCCAGCAGGGTGTAAAAAGTAGTGGTCAAGCCGCTTTTCTTCGGACCGGTAATAAGAACCAGCCCCTCCTTGAGGTCTCGTAAACTCTTAATTGCGTCAAGCTGGTTTTCATTCAGACCCAGGTCCTCAATCTTCCGCGACAGCAATGCCGAGGCCCTTTTGATTATGATCTGCTCGCCAGCCGTGGATCCGGAGGTAACAACTTCCCACTCAATGCGTTCCTGGTCCGGGAAAAGTGTTGTAAACTGCCCCCTTTGCGGCTTTCTTTTTTCCTCGACCTCCAAAGACGCGAGCTGTTTGGCGTAGTGGGAAAAATAGTTGACCTCTTCGTGTGATCTGGGATCCTGTTTAGATTGTATTCCATCAATCTCATAGATCACGGCGTATTCGTCTTTTTGAGGCACCAGGCGGATACTATCAGCCCGATTCCAGTTTGCGTCATCGATCAGGTCGCAGGTTACGATGAACCCCTCCAATTCGGCGCTCTTGGGTTCCGGAAGCGGAACCTCGTTGCCATTGGCGGTGACAAAGGTAATGCCGTGCCCCGCTTGCTCGATCTTCTTGTTCGGGTTGCTGAAGATTCCGCGGAGATGGTCTGCAGAGAGCACCTTTTCAAAATCGGCCACTCTCGCATTACGATGGGTTACATAGGCCAATGTTATGCCGACAACCACGATGAGATAAAACAGTAAGCCGATAAAAAATGCGGGAATAACAAGCCAGAGAAGAATGGCGGCCGCGCCGCACAGTGCCATCACCAGTGTCCACACCAGTGCGTTGGTTCGAACTGACTGGGCATCCGTATAGACCCAGCCCACCAGCG
>QNBU01000244.1 GCA_003644215.1 Planctomycetota bacterium | reverse complement strand
AATCAGCTCTTTTTTTGACAATTCTTTCAGAAAAGGAGCGATATTGATCGCTGCAAGCGGGTCAACAATGGCCGTTTTCTCATCGAACGAAACCTGAATCAGGCAGACCTGGGGGCGATAGTGGTGAAAACTGTCCGCTTCGGTATCCAGAGCGACGACAGAGGCGGTTTTGAGCTGGCTGGTGAGCTTTTTAAGCTGATCATCGTTTTCGATAAGCTCAAAATCGGTGCTGTCTGCATTTTTTGGTTGTGTCATATGCTCGCTCTGTCCTTGGATTACTAAGGTTTATTGGGGATTCTATCCGAAAAATGGGAGCGGGGCAAGAGGTGAGTTTCGATTCAGACAATTCTATCGAGTTGACAGAACCCACTATTCGGGATAAGCTAATGCCGTAAACCGATAACACTCAGGAGTTATTTTGAAACAACAAGACATTTGTATTCTGGGCATTGAGACCAGTTGCGACGAGACAGCCGCGGCGGTGGTTGCCAATGGCAAACAGGTCAAATCCTCGGTCGTGGCTTCGCAGATAAAGCTGCACGAAAAGTACGGTGGTGTGGTGCCGGAGATCGCCTCGCGGGCGCATGTGGAAAACATCCTGCCGGTTGTTTCTGAGGCGATTGATACCGCCAAAATAACGCCCGAGGAAATTGATGCGGTGGCTATCGCGAACCAACCGGGACTGACGATTGCTCTGATGGTCGGTGTTACGGCGGCAAAAACGCTGGCCTTTGGCTGGGGCAAGCCGCTGGTTGCGGTCAATCATGTCCATGCACATTTACAGTCGGCTTTGCTGGAGGCCGAATCGATTAAACTGCCGGCGGTGGCGCTGATCGTCTCTGGCGGGCATAGCAACCTGTACGATGCCGAGTCGGCGATTGACCTGCGATTGATCGGAAAGACGATTGATGACGCGGCGGGTGAGGCGTTCGATAAAGTGGCGACGATTTTGGGGCTGCCGTATCCGGGCGGGCCGAATATCGAAAAGATTGCCAAGGAGGGCGACCCGAAGGCGATTCGTTTTCCCCGTTCGTTGTTGGACAGAGATAATCTGGATTTTTCGTTTAGTGGACTCAAGACGGCGGTATTGTATCATTGCCAGGGGCAGAATATGAAGGGCGAAAACCGTGTCGAGCAAATGAGCCGACAGGAAGTTGCTGATATCGCCGCATCGTTTCAGGCGGCGGTGATTGAAGTATTGGTAAAGAAAACGCATCGGGCTACTAAACAGATTGGAGCTAAAACGGTATTGATGGGCGGTGGTGTGGCGTGTAATGGTGCGTTGCGAGAAGCGATGGATGCGATGTGCGAAAAGGATGACCTGAGATTGCTGATCGCCCCGAAAAAATACTGTACCGATAATGCGGCGATGGTCGCCTCGCTGGCCTATTACAAATTCAAAGCCGGCCAGTTCGCCGATATGACTCTGGAACCGAAAGCATCTTCGGATTAAGCTTGAAAAACAATAGCCACAGAGTTCACAGAGGACTCAGAGGAAAAAATGAACTTTAGATAAACACTTCATTTGTCATGCCGGACTTGATCCGGCATCCAGGTATTAACGCACTGGATCCCGGCTCGGAGGCCGGGATGACAGTCATAAGTGAGCAGGTAAGGTGGATTGTGGACAAAAAACAGATTGAGCAGATACTAACGAATGTCAAAGACGGCTCGTTGGATGTCGAAGGGGCGGTGCAGCGGTTGCGGCATCTGCCGTTTGAGGATATTGGCTTTGCCAAGATAGACCACCACCGTACGCTCCGCTGTGGCTTTCCGGAGGTGATTTACTGCCCCGGCAAGACGGCTGAACAAGTCGCGGCCATCTTCGAGAAACTGGCCCAGACCGGCCAGAATATCATTGCCACACGGGCGGATGAATTTTTGTATGCCGATGTCGAGCGAAGGGTCGATCTGGAGGGTCTTCGGTATGAGCGGGCTGCGCGAATGATCGTCTTGGAGCAAAAGCCGATTGAATCGCCTGTTGGCGAGATTGTGATTGTAACGGCCGGAACAGCGGATATGCCCGTGGCCGAAGAAGCACGGGTTACGGCGTCTATGCTGGGGCAAAAAGTCGAACTGGTGTGCGATGTCGGCGTGGCGGGGATTCACCGTTTGCTGGGCAATGTCGAACAACTCCGGGCAGCCAATGTGGTGATTGTTGTCGCGGGCATGGAAGGTGCGTTGGCCAGTGTGGTCGGCGGCCTGGTCGATTGTCCGGTTATCGCCGTGCCGACCAGTGTGGGTTATGGAGCCAGTTTTGAGGGGCTGTCGGCCCTGCTGACTATGCTTAACAGCTGCGCCTCCGGCATAACAGTTGTTAATATCGATAATGGCTTTGGCGCTGCCTATGCCGCTGGTATGATCAATATGAAGATCGAAAAAACAACATAACCCCGAAGAGATGAAAGATAACTTAGCCGGGGGTCTTTAGTTGTGAACCCAAAACTTTCCCCAGTGCTTCACACAACCCTTCCAGGTGCCGATGCGTGTGATCTGTCTGTACCGAGACGCGGAGGCGTGCGGATCCCGGCGGCACGGTGGGCGGGCGGATGGCGGATAAAAAAAAGCCCGTCTCAAATAGCTTTTTTGATACCTCCATGGCCTTGGCTGAATCGCCGATGACAATCGGAATGATCTGGGTCGTGGAGTTATTGATGTCCAGACCCATATCTGTAAACGCATTCCTTAAAAATGTGGCATTGTCACCGAGCCGCTTTCTGCGCTGCGGCTCGGTCTGGATAATCTCAACCGATTTCAATGCCGCCGCCGCGACGACCGGCGATGGGGCAGTGGTATAGATAAACGGCCTTGCTCTGTTGATGAGATAGTCCTTTAGTGCTTTTGGTCCGGCGATGATTCCGCCAGTGGCGGCGACCGCTTTGCCCAGTGGAGCGACGATAATATCGACCTGTTCCAGAATGCTTTCCTGTTCGCACAAGCCCGCGCCGGTTTGGCCGAAACAGCCCACCGAATGGGCCTCATCGACGATCAGGGTTGCGTTGTATTTATT
>QNBU01000243.1 GCA_003644215.1 Planctomycetota bacterium | reverse complement strand
GATTAGTAAACGGATTGATTCAGAAAAAACGCCGGCGGAAATCTATCAGGAGTCCGATCTGGCGATTCGTACCGTGCGGGATATTTTTGACTCTTCGATCAGCAAGATTCTTTGCGACAATGAGCCGGTAACAAAAAAGATTAAAGACTTTTTGTCGATTGTCCAGCCGCGGCTCAAGCGACGAGCTACTTATTATGACGGAAAAAGCCCGCTGTTTCACAAATGTAATATCGAGAAGGAAATCCAGAAGATTCAGGCCACGCGCGTTGAGCTTAAGAGCGGCGGTTCGCTGGTGATCGAACAGACCGAGGCGCTGGTGGCCATTGATGTCAACAGCGGCCGCTATCGCAAGCAAAACAATGCCGAACAGACGGCGTTTAAGATCAATCTGGAGGCGGCCAAAGAGATTGTGCGACAGCTTAAACTGCGCGATATGGGCGGGCTGATTATCTGTGATTTTATCGATATGCGCGAAAATCGCAATAAACGCGAGATCGAAAAGGAGTTTCGCAATGCGCTAAAATCCGACCGCGCCCGTTCCCGAGCGCTCCGGATGAGTGCCTTTGGCCTGATCGAACTAACGCGGCAGCGGATGCGCCCCTCATTGCACTCGAGTACCTATCTAAAATGCCCGCATTGCGACGGTGCCGGGGTCGTCAAGAGTTTTGAGTCCCAGTCCATCGAGGTCTTGCGAACCGTCCGGCTGGCGGCGTCAAAGAAAGTCGTTCGGCGTATCGAACTGACCGTGGCTTCGGATGTAGCGAGCTTTTTATTAAACCAACGGCGTTCGGTACTGATGCAGATTGAAGCCGACTTTGAAAAGAAAATCCGCGTCTATGCCGATCACTCCGAGGCGTCCGCTCAGCCGAAGATCGTCTGCTATGACGAGCGAGGAAGTATTGTACGATTTTAAAAAGAGAACCACGAATCAACACGAATGGACACGAAAAAAGGAAACCGCGGATTACGCGGATTATCGCGGATTATTTTTCGACAGGATGAACAGGATAACGGCGGATTAAAAAAGAAAAAGATGTTGCCACAGAGGACACAGAGAAAATGAACAGGAATAGACTTTTAACACAGGAGGTTTTATGTCACGAGCAAGTATCCAAAAAACCATAGACCAATTCCCACATTTAACTGACTTTGGGATAGGGATATTCAGGCACACTACAAAGCAGACAACCCCAGAAGAAAGGGAGGCGGAATTCAAGAAAGAGCGGGCCGCTCTCTTGGATAGCGTTGACTCATTTGAGAAAACATGTATTTGGCTGTCAACTAAAAAAAAATTAAGACTATAAATAGCAAGCACAGTAGCTACGGTCTTAAGCATATGGCCGAGCAGGAAATCGGTTACATTACAAATGGAGTATTTATTGCTGCCGCCATTCATTGTGGGTTTGATGTAAAATTTGATGGCAGTCCTAATGTAATGATCAATATTTCTGAAAAATCACTAAAAAATTGGAGACTGTAGCAATAATACAGAGTTTTTTTGATGTTTTTGGCATCTTGAGGCCGATATCCAATATAGAAACGTAAATCTATATTGGAGGTTATCAAGATGCTTGGACCAGGTGAATATGTAGCGGATGAAACGTAAGGAATTACGCGTGTTGAAGACTTACCGAAACCAAAATTTGTTCAGCGCAGCCGAAACTATAAACGGCGTCCCTGCCCGCTGTGCGAACATAGTGCATACAGGCTCCGAACCGTCAGCCGCACCTTGCATGATATTGGTGACCCGGTTACCGGCAGACCACGCGATATCATTCTTACATACTCGACACATCGCTGCCCGCAATGCAACCATTACTTTAACGCCGACATGCTCGATCTGGCTTTACCCAAAAGTCATTATACCCACAGGGTTGTTTCAATGGCAGTGCGGCTGGTCGTTGAGGATGGATTACCGTACCGCCCTGCATCGTGGCATTTGTGGCGAGACCATCGAGTTTTTGTACCGTGGGGGACAATTCAAAACTGGGTCGAGGCGACGGGAAAAAAAAGCTGAAGTTAACATCAACACTAACTACATCGACAAGGCCCTGTCAGAATTTTCCAGCTATATTACTGCTGATGAACTGTACGATGGTCCTTTCTGCGTACTGTTCATTGTTGATAACCATAAGTTTAATCGTTTATGTTATGAGGTTCTCGACCATGACCCCACAAAAGAGGATATAAAGCGGTTTTTCAGGCGTTTCAAGCAAATGCTGGATGCTCGTGGTTTGACATTAAAAGGTATAACCACCGATGGTTCGCCATTATATCCGGAGGCTATAGTTGAGGTTTTCGGCAAAGAAGTTAAGCATCAATCATGCCAATTTCATGTAGTCAAAGAAATAAACAAAGACATCATCAAAGCAGTTGCCGCAGTTCGCCGACAATTAAAACAGGAAAAGATAAAATGTCCGCGAGGCCGTCCTTCTGGTGAACGGGCAAAACAAATTGTTCAAAAGAACAAGAAAGTTCAGAAGAAGATTGCCGAGCTATTTGAATACCGCTACTTGTTCGTCAAGCATACCCTGAGCGTAAAGGAAAAGAAGATACTTCAACGTATTACACGAGGCCTTGATCAGCTTCGTACTCTGCGGTCAATCATGGACGAGGTTTATCGCTTGTTTGACCGTCGCTGCCGAATGGATACCGCTCTGAAAAAAGTTGCCAAACTGCGTAGCCGAATCAAACGATTTGTAAAACTCAGAGATACCCTTAAAAAACTCTTCTCGCCGAATCTCGAAAAGGCATTAACTTTTCTCGATGATTCGTTATTGCCGTCAACATCAAATGCGGTAGAGCGGGCGAACCGGCGACATCGCAAGATGCAAAAAAGTATCTACAGGGTGCGGACTCTTGAGAATATAAGCCAGCGGATAGCTATTGATATGCAGCGTGATGAGTACGGCGTGGATATGAAAAAGACGATAAGTACATTACATTGGAGCAGAAACGGTGAAAGACGAAAAACAGGATAAAAGAAAACTCTGTATTACTGCTACAGTCTC
>QNBU01000242.1 GCA_003644215.1 Planctomycetota bacterium | reverse complement strand
TGCTCTTCGATATGCTCCAACTTCACCATCTCATATTCGGCATTGATTCGCTTGACACACGCACGATCAAGCGACTGGGCTGTCTCCAGTAATTCGGCAAACTCCGTCTTAATCAGCAGGGCCAGCCCATCCTGCCCGTCGGCGGCAAACTCATTGACGGCTGTCCGAATCATATCCGCAAACGCCAACTGTATCCTCAATTGATTGGTAACAAAATTTGGGTCGTTCCAGTTATGGTGGCGAGACCACCATCGCAGCCGTCCCGCCAAATCCGATGGACAATCCCCATTCGCTGTTTGTGATATGTTTTGTTGAAAACCCGAAACAGCGAAGCGCTCTTGAGGGTTTAATTCGCTTAATTCTTTTTGAGCCCCAGTGCCTGCCAGGCACCTCTGAGACCCATTGCTGACCGCTGTCTTTTGAGGCCCGTTTTCGGGGCCTGATGTATGTTTGTTTCGCATTCATCAACCCTCCTATGCTGCTCTATGAAGTTGGCTCTAAGCTGCAACGGCTTTACAGCCGTTTAAATCATCAATCATCAATCGTCAATTCCCCGGCCCATCACCCGATAAAATATACCTATTAAACAGTCCCATAACAAATCATTGGCCCTCTTTTTTTACATCTACACAGGAAAACATCGAGTAACGCTATGGAAATCAAGAGGTTAGGCATGAAAACATTTTTCTGATGACTGATATCTGACAACTGATCGCTAATTTGCTCTTGCTTTCCGAATGCTTTTTGGGTAATATTTGGCCAAAAATAAGGGGATTTAATGGCGATTAGTTGGAACGAGATTAAGCATCGTGCGATGGAACTGGCATAACATCGGGTCGGTTTTGGACACAAAGGAAGAATTGGACGAATAGAATGGGACAATCATGAGTAACCTCACAACAGACAAACACTATCGACAGTGGCTCATCGACATCAAACAGCGAATCCGGCAGTCGCAGCTCAAAGCCGCGACCGCTGTCAATACGGCCCTGCTGGAGTTCTACTGGAACCTGGGAGCCGACATCGTCAAAAAGCTGAAACACACCACCTGGGGCAGCGGATTTCTCAAGCAGCTAAGCCAGGATTTAATGTCGGAATTCCCTGCGATAAAGGGGTTTTCGCACCGCAATCTAAAGGCCGTCAGGCAGTGGTATCTCTTTTACCATAAAGAAGATACAATTGGGCAACAAGCTGTTTCGTTTTTGACTCAAATCCCGTGGGGACACAATATCGTCATCATCCAAAAATGCGATACGGTCGATCAGGCCCTGTTCTATGTCCAAAAACCCGTTGAAAACAACTGGTCCCGCAGCGTCTTGATGCATCAGATCGAAAAGAGGCCGGATTGTTACGGGCTGATTCAGCGCAAAAGAAAACCCCGGTTCCTGACACCGCCTCACGGACGGGAGAAGGACTTCCGAGGTGTACAAATACAGTATCGGTAAAAAAGGGGAATATGTCAAATGAATTCTGAATTTTTCAAACAAATTTCAATCGCAATCTCTAAGGACCGTATAAATGCTTACAGTCGCGATGGGGCCGGCGAATTGATTGCGATGAGCCGATATTTGTGGAATATTGCGGTTTGCGAATCTTTATATTCTCCGTTGCAAATGGCTGAAATAGCCCTTAGAAACGCGGCAAACAGGGCTTTTTCTGAAATTTATGGCCCCCAATGGTATGATAATGCCCCGTTGCAGCCCCTCAACCAGAACCAGATAGGCCAAGCCAAAGCAAAAATAACCCGTATGGGCAAATCCGTTACGCCAAGCCGAATGATAGAAGAGTTGCATTTTGGTTTTTGGACATCCTTTTTTAACAGGGCCAACAGTAAGACTCCAATGGCTGCAAAGCTCTTAAAAACAGGTTTCAGGCATTGCCCAAAACGCTTGCGAAATATAAAATTACAACGCAGCAGATGGAATCTCATCCGAACGCTTCGCAACAGCGTATTTCATCACGAAAGGATTATTCACTGGAAAGATCTTTCGGACGGGCATGAATGTCTCATCGAGACACTTGGCTGGTTGAGTCCTGAACTCCGAGAAATGGCCCAAAAACTTGACCGCTTTAAGGATGTCTATTCTGAAAATATCCATCCCTGGTCAGAAAAAATAAAAAACCATTGGCCAAAGGAGGAAAAAGCTGATGAATAAGAACGAAACTTTCTATTTTATAGTGGGTGAGTAGATCGAGGTGCTGCTATCCATGACGCAGGTCCTGCCCGAAGAATTCAAATCATTCCTGCCGACCATCGAACAAATCGAACCCGAATTAGCCAGTGAGGGCAAAAAATAAATCAAGCCCCGATGGTTTTGTCATACCGACAGAGCTTGTCCCGGACTTGATCCGGGAATCCGGTATCCAGCAATACTGCCTTCTGCCTATTGCCTGAATACTTCTTGTTTTCCCGCTGAATCCTGCCTCCTGGCCACTGGCTGCTGAACTTATCATGCGCCCCGAACAAAACCCAAACAAGAAAATATTCCGTTTTTTGCCAATTTTTTGGATTTTTCGATTCAACATTTCGCCCGTTGGCTCCGCTTACTCTATAAATCAGTCATTTTTTTACGGCGGAATTATGCGCAGAGAGAATCATAAAATTGAATACCGAATACTGCTCTGGAAAGCCTGTCATGAGAACTGTGGAGACTCCCTGTCGATTATTTATCAAGAATACAGCAAACCCGTATGCGATTATCTCCGCAAAACCGGCTCGGATGGACTTGCCGAGGATATTTGCCAGGATGTCTTTACACAGATCGCCGCAGGTCAATGTCATTATGACGGCAGCAGCGATCCCAAAAGCTACCTGTTCGGAATCGCCGGAAATATCCGAAACAAGGAATTAGCGGCGGCCAATAAAGAAACTTATGGTCTGAATGAGGAACAAACAGAGGGCGATTTAGCGATAGAGGGTGTTCAAAGCCCGCTTGAGACACTTGAACAATCAGAATTACGCCGGATTCTTGAAAAAGAAATTGCCAATTTGCCGCTTAAAACCCGCCAAGCCATCGAAT
>QNBU01000241.1 GCA_003644215.1 Planctomycetota bacterium | reverse complement strand
CCCAAAAAACTCCGCCCGCATGTCGAACTCCATCCGCACACCGAGAATATGTCCCCACTTGACGCGGATATAGCTCATCACGGTCGTGATGACAATCAGCATCAGCATCCAGAGAAGATTTTGAATGATTCCCGCCAGATCGTTATTGGGAATATACTCATCCAGAAGCCCGCGCGTTACCGCCGGGATCAGCACGGTCAAACCCGCCCCGACGCCAGCGGCCGCCATCGTCAGGCAAAACAGCCCCCGATGCGGCTTATAGTATTTAACAAATCGTTTCAGCATAGATGTCTGTCAGTTCATGCTCTTGTGTTTTTCTTCGACTGGTTCAATGATCTGAACCGGTGCTATTTCCGCCAGGGCGTCTTTCAGATTATTGGCGTCCCCGACAACGACGATGGTCAGCATGTCCGAGTCGATGGTGGTTTTCGCCAGTTGGACACAATCTTGTTTGGCTGTTTTGTTAATGGCGTCAAAAAGTTTAGTGAAATAATCCTTTCCAAGTTCCTGCGACTCGGTCAGCCACAGATCCCGTGCGGCGTCCTGCGGTGTTTCTCGCCGGGCGGCAAAACTGCCGACAAAAAAACTGCGTGTATCGTGCAGTTCCGCATCCGTGGGCGGAATCGTTTGGAATTCATTGATCTGCTCAAGGATGACACGAATGGTTTCGGCGGCGGATTCATTTTTTGTGAATGTAGAAACCTCAAAAGTCCCCGCAAGGTTCTGGGCTCGGTATCCACCCCACGCTCCGTAGGTCAGGCCGCGTTTGACGCGGAGACTCTCATTGAGGCGGCTATGGAAGCCCCCGCCGAAATAGGTACCTGCCAGAAGACCGACAAAGTACTCTGGCTGCTCGCGCCGGGTAACGCCCGGTTGTCCGATTTTGATTTGTGCCTGGGCGCTGCCGGGGCGGTCGATGATATAAATTTGTGTTGGCGTTGGTTTTGGGATATCCGCAAGCACGATGCCCGTTTCGACCCGATCCGTTTTCCATCCGCCCAGATACCGTTTGGTCAGTTCAATCGCTTTGTTTAGTGTGATGTCGCCGGCAAAGATCAGAGTCGCCTGATCCGGCCGTGCAAATTTTGCCCACCATAGCTTCAAATTCTCAATTTTAAGCCGTTCAAGATCGGCAGCGCTTGCTTCCGGCGTGCGGGCATAAGGATGCGATCCAAACAGCGTTTGCTTGAAATATTTATTCGCCAGATATTCGGGATACTGTTCCTGGATTTTCAGATTGCTCATCCGCTGCTTGAGCAGTTTGTCGAACTCGGCCTTTTCAAAAGCTGGCTCCAATACGACTTCTGCAAGCAGCGACAGCCCGCGATCCAGTTGTTGGGTCAAACAGTTCATCTCGATTGAGGCGGTATCCATATCCACCGAACCGTTAAGCGCTATCGCGTATTGCCCCAATTCGGCCGCTAATTCTGCCTCTGTGTAATTTCGGGTTCCCTTTGTCAGCATTGCCAGGGTCATTGAGCTTGTTCCGGGCTGTGTTTCTGTCCATACGCCGTTTGTCAGGCCCAGTTTAACCGAAATAAATGGCACCTCGTGATTTTGGATAACGAAGACTTTTAGCCCGTTTGAAAGCGTTGAATGCTCATATTCCAAATCAGGCAAACTGGCTTTTTTTTGTGCTGTTGGCGGCTCTGCGGGGAAATGGGCAGGGCGTTTAACGCCGGTTCTCCCCGGTGGGGGGGGCGTTAGTTCCGGCTCTGCGGTGATCGCTGAGGTTTCATCATCTTTGCGGGCGTGCTGCATCCCGTCATTTTGCCGGATTGTGAAGGTGAAAACACGGTCGGTTCGCAAATACCGATTGGCGACTCGCTGAATGTCGTTTTTAGTAACCGAATGAATTTCATCGATGAAGGTGTTGACTTTACTGACATCGCCCATCGTTACGGCCGCGGTTCCCAGCAATCGTGCCTTGCTTTCAATCTTGAGATTTGTCGTTACCAGCCCCTTGAGCAGTTGGTTGCGGGCTTTTTCCAATTCCGCATCACTGATGCCGTCGGTTTGAATGGTTTGAATTTGTTGGCTCAGGGCCTCTATGACTCCGTCATAATCCTGCGAGGTCGCTCCCAGTGTGGCTTCTGCGACAAACAAGCCATCCTGCTGCAGGTTATATGTCCACGAACCCGCTTCAACCGCCGCTTGTGTATCAGCGACCAGTGTGCGGTACAGCCGGCTGCTGTGTCCACTGCCGAGAATCTGTGACAGAAAGTCAAGCGCTGTTTCATCATGATG
This sequence comes from Planctomycetota bacterium, assembly GCA_003644215.1. GTDB lineage: Bacteria > Planctomycetota > Phycisphaerae > Sedimentisphaerales > Anaerohalosphaeraceae > 4572-13. The sequence goes on along the minus strand of QNBU01000241.1, from coordinate 778 downwards.
GCCCGTTGGAACTGTGCGCCAACCCAGAACAACTTGTCCGGCAGGGGCATTTTCGTCATCAATAACGATTGATTTGGCTTCGGTTGGCGGCGGTTCTTTGATGCTAACCCGTTTTGGTTTTGGCCCGGCGGGAATCCAGCCGAAATATGTTTTGGCGAATTGCTGTGCCTTTTTATGTTTGATGTTGCCTACCATAATCAGCGTTGCGTTGTTGGGCACATAATGTTCGGTCCAGAATGCCCGCAGGTCTGAAACACTCGTCGCCCGCAGATGGGCCAGTTTGCCGATAGGTGTCCAGTGGTAGGGGTGTTCGGTGAAAAACTCCGCCGCCATCTTCTTAAACACATTGCCGTATGGCTGGTTTTCTCGCATTCGCAGTTCTTCTTCGACGACCTTGCGTTCGGTGTCAAAAGCATGCTGGTCGATCTTCAAAAACGACATCCGCTCCGCTTCCAGCCAGAGGGCCAATTCGATTTGGTCGGCTGGCAGTGTTTGGTAATAGACCGTTTGGTCAAAGCTGGTGTAGGCATTGCAAAAGCCGCCGACTTTGCGAAGCAGATTGAAGTGGTCTTTTTCGCTTACGCGATCCGTCCCTTTGAACATCATATGCTCGAACATGTGCGCATACCCCTGGCGGTCGGGCTGTTCATCCTTGGAACCGACCTCATACCACACCTGCACCGACACGATGGGACACGAAAAATCCTCCAGCGTAATGACTTCCAGCCCATTATCGAGAGTGATCTGCTGATAATTGAAAAGCTGTTTAGAATCCAGT
>QNBU01000240.1 GCA_003644215.1 Planctomycetota bacterium | reverse complement strand
GCAATGCGGTCAGGTCTTCGGGAAGTGGAAATCCGTGTCAATGGACCGGGTTCCGGACGCGAGTCTGCGATTTCGGCGATTCAGCAGGCGGGGTTGCGGATTTCTTCAATCGAAGATGTAACTCCAATTCCGCATAACGGCTGTCGTCCGCCGAAGCGAAGAAGAGTCTAAGGGCGGTACAAAAAACGATTAGGTTTTGATTAAGGAACGAATAAACGATGTCACGATATCTTGGTCCATCATGCAGACTTTGCCGCCGAGAAGGTATGAAGCTGATGCTCAAAGGCGTTCGGTGTGAGACTGCTAAATGTTCGATTGAAAAACGAGAGCGCAGTATGGCACCCGGTATGCACGGTTGGCGTCGCGGTCGCCGAAGCGACTATGGCGTCCGCTTGCGTGAAAAACAAAAAGTAAAACGCTTCTATGGTCTGATGGAAAAGCAGTTTATGTCATATTTTCGCAAGGCGGCGCGGGGGACGGGCAATACAGGGGAAATCCTGCTTGAACTCTTGGAGTGTCGGCTGGACAATGTGGTGTATAAGCTGAACTTTGCTCCATCACGAAAAGCGGCCCGGCAGTTGATCACACATGGTCATATTTATCTAAATGACCGGCGCGTCGATGTGCCGGATATTACGATTAAAATTGGTGATAAGATCACCTTAAAGAATTCGGACAAGAGCCGGAAAATTGTTAAGCAGCAATTAGAAAGCAATCCGAATTATGCTGTTCAGGAGTGGCTCCAGTTGGATGCGGGTAAGCCGGCGGCAGCGATTGTCGCATTGCCGACACGGGATGATGTACAGTTGGCCGTTGAAGAGCAGTTGGTTGTGGAGTTTTGTTCGAGATAATACGACGATTAACAACGGTGAATACCAGAGAGCAGCTTGAACTGAATCAGGGCCTGATACTTTCAGTTGCTGAGAACATTCGCCTAAATTAGCGGAGGCCAAACATATGAGAATTATCTGGAGAGGTTTAGAGTTACCCACACGGGTTGACAGGGATGAGCGGGTTTCGACCGAGAACTACGGACGGTTTGATGTCGAACCGTTTGAGCGGGGCTTTGGGACGACGATTGGTAACAGTCTGCGCCGCGTTCTGCTATCATCCTTGGAAGGTAGTGCGGTGGAGTCCGTTAAGATTTCCGGCGTCGATCACGAGTTTTCTTCTATCCTGGGTGTAAAGGAAGATGTGACAGACATCATCCTGAATACTAAGAAACTGGTTGTTCGCCTACAGGGTGATGACTCTAAAACGATTACAGTCAAGGCGAAAAAGGCCGGTCCCGTAACCGCGGAGATGATCAAGTGTGACGCCTCCGTCCAAATCGTCAATAAAGAGTTGGTTTTGGCAACGCTGACCGAAGATGTTGACTTTGAGATTGAAATGGTTGTCGGTAACGGTCGCGGTTATTCACCTGCGGCTGAGCGGATTTCCGAAAGCAGTCGTCTTGATCAGGAACTGGGCATTATTGAGATTGATGCGATTTATTCCCCGGTTATTCGTGTTCGTTATAAGACAGAAGATACACGAGTGGGACAGCGAACAAATTATGATAAGCTGATCCTCGAAGTCTGGACCGATGGGACGGTAACGCCGGAGATGGCGATGGTGGAAGCGGCAAAAATTCTTCGCAAGTACATCAATCCGTTTGTCCAGTACGCACAATTGGGCGAAGAAACCGTTGAAGAAGAATCCCGGTCTGAGGAAACAGAGGCCGATGGTGGTATTGATGAAGAGTTGGCTGCCAAGCTTGTAATGTCGATTGAATCGTTGGAGTTGACCGTGCGGTCAGATAACTGTCTTGAAGCGAATCATATCCAGACGGTGGGTGAGTTGGTGAGGATGACAGAAGCGGAATTGCTTAAAATTCGCAGCTTTGGTAAAACAAGCTTGCGAGAGATACGAAGAAAGTTGTCAGACTTGGGCTTGTCGCTTGGAATGACCGATATTGATTAATCGTAAAATAACTGAAATTTCCAAAGCAGTAAAAAGGGTATTGAAATATGCGTCATCGAGTGGCCGGACGACATTTAAGCAGAACCAGTGAGCATCGCCTTGCGTTACGCCGGAATATGGTGGCGTCGCTGTTTGAGCATGAGACGATCTCTACGACATTGGAAAAAGCTAAAGAGGTGCGTGGATTTGCTGAAAAGCTCATTACGCTGGCTAAGAAGGGCGATTTGTCGGCACGACGCCGTGCTATTGCTATGCTCAATAATCGTGCGATCTATGTCGAAGAAGACGGCAAGATGGTCAAAAAGGGTACGGTTGTCGGCAAGCTCTTCAGCGAAATCGGGCCTCGTTATCTGGAACGGGCGGGTGGTTATACGCGTATCATCAAGTTGCCGAAGTGTCGGCTGGGTGACGGCGGCAAGTTGGTTCTGTTGCAGTTGGTTGAACAGGCAAAAGATAAGACAGACGCCTAAGCGGAAGTTTTGCAGAATTCGGGCGTAAAAGGGAGTTGCCTTAGGTGAGTGTTCAGGACTGTATTTTTTGCAAAATTATCGACCGGCAGGTTCCGTGTACAAAGATCTATGAAAATGAGCATGTACTGGCGTTTCTGGATGTGGGTCCGGTCAGCGAGGGGCATGTCTTGGTGGTGCTCAAAGAACACACGACACGAATGGACTTGACAGATCCTCTTGCGATGGCGGAAGTCGCAAAAGTATTGCCGAAGTTAGCCGGTTCAGTTAAAGACGCGATGGTTGCCGATGGGTATAATGTGCTGTGTAATAACGGAGCATCTGCGGGCCAAGTGGTGGAGCATATGCATTTCCACATTATTCCCCGAAAAGAAAATGACGGGGTATTTAATCAATGGCCTTCTTTTCAGTATCCGGAAGGGGACGCCGAGGTGATTGCCGAAAAAATACGGCGAAATCTAACACTTTAGGCAATGCGGACTTGATAAGATTTTGGGCATCTGTTATAAAGAAAGAAACTAATCGCGGGGTAGAGCAGTCTGGTAGCTCGTCGGGCTCATAACCCGGAGGTCGCAGGTTCGAATCCTGTCCCCGCCAATG
>QNBU01000239.1 GCA_003644215.1 Planctomycetota bacterium | reverse complement strand
CCTGTCTTTGCTTCCGGCTTATCCCCAATTTTCCACACACCTTTTTCGAGAAACGCTTCGATGGTTTGGCGATTTGCTTTATTGAGCAAATTGGAGTGCGAGAGCTTATACTTTTTCGCGTAGTCAGTGAGCCTCATAATGTGTGCGCTTTCCAGATAGGCGAGCCGCTTATGATAGCTGTTCGTCAGCGATTTACCAACAATCTCTTCCATGGTTTTTGTCGCGGCTTTTTCGTCAAATTCCTTAAACGCCTCGTAATACAATGCCCGGTCAACAAATTTGATATTGACCGGCACAAAACCCTCCCGGATGAGCAGGTAATTGTTAATCGCCCGTCCGATGCGGCCATTGCCGTCAACAAACGGATGGATGTGTTCAAAGGTAAGATGCAGCCGCGCGATGCGTTTGATGATATTTTCGCCGCTGGCGGCATTGTACTCAGCGAGCATTTTCTCCAACCGCGTGACCACTTCTTTCGGATCCGGTGCGATGTGGCTGCCCACCCTGACCCACTGGCCCTCGGTGCGGAATTGTCCGGCAATATCGTCCCGAATATTCGAAATCAGCATCTTGTGAAGCGATAAAATAACCTCAAGCGTCAGTTCCTGCTCTTTGGCTCGCGTGTCAATATAAGAAACGACCCGCGCGAGGTTTTTGGCTTCAAAAATTTCCCGTTCAGTGATGTAGCGGTCCAGATCAATTTGCAGAAGAATCTTCTCGGTCTCTTCAAGCGACAGCGTACTGTTCTCGATGGCGTTGGAGTTATAGACCTGCTCGGCGACCTCGGCTTCGGTTATTATTTTTATCAGCGATTGTTTGCCGATGGACGCGGTGTAATACCGCTCTCGTAAGCAGTTGATTGTATTGAAAATGTGTAATACTTTTGTCATCGTTCAACCCTTAATAAGGGATATTTTGACATATCAGAATGATTCTTATACCTTGAATAGCCATACATATCTTACCGTGCTTTCACGGTTTTGTCAACATAACCGTGAAAACTCACTAAAAAACCTATCCCTTTCACGGTTTTGACTTCATTGCACTCGTTCAGGATGGACAATCGTAGTAGTATGACAGCGCTAGAATGGGCTTTATTGGCCATGAATAACGGTCACCATGTCTGTTTTTTGGCTAAAAATGCTGATTTATATTCAAAGTAGCACTGCCATAGTAGGGTTGTTTTCCAAGTTTTTGGCGGAGATCATTGTGCATTTGATGCAGGATATGGTTAAACTCGCCGATAAACTGCTCTTCGCCAAGGCCGTTAATATACTCCGCAGAAATGGGTTTGCCGTACAGAATCCCCACACGGCCGCCGGGTTTGGGGTATTTTTGTGTGCGGGGCCAGCGTTCAAAAATGCCGTCAATGACCAGCGGAACGATCGACGCCTTGCTGCGGCGAACCAGTAAGCTAAAGCCGGGCTTAATTTCAGCAATTTTACCGTCAAAAGTTCGGGCGCCTTCCGGGTACAGGCAGACGATATGCCCCCGTTTAAGTACATCGACAATCGCCCGCATTGATTCAATGCCCGGCTTTTGCAGGTTGATGGGGATGGTGTAGAACGAGTCGATGATCCGGCCCCAGAAACCGACAAACAGCGTATCACGCGGGACATAATAGAACGGCCGCCGCAACCACCCCTGACAAAAAACAGGGTCGAATAAACTCTGATGACTGCTCAGGACAAGCACCGGCCCCTCAGTCGGGATGTTTTCCTTACCGTAAACCTTTACCCGATACAACAACCAGACAATGCCAACCGAGAGAAAGCGTCCGATCTCATGCCAGATGCGGCGAAGCAAACCGTCTTTATTCTTTACATTAGCCATTCTTCGCGTTGATAACCTCCAGCATCCGGTTGACAACGCCTCGGGCGTCGATGTCCGTTGTATTAATGCCAATCGCATCGGACGCCGGTTTCAAGGGGCTGGCGGTTCTGTTTTTGTCCGAGGCGTCGCGGCTTGCGATTTGTTTATGCAGCACAGCAAAATCTATTTCTTTTCCGGCGGCCGTGAGTTCTTCGTGTCGCCGTCGGGTTCGTTCTTTTGAGTCAGCGGTCAGAAAAAATTTGAATGCTGCATCGGGAAACACGACCGTACCCTGATCGCGACCCTCGGTAACAACCCTGTCGAACTGTGCGGCGAACTGCTTCTGCAATATAACAAGTTGGGATCGCAATTGAGGTTGGCCGGCGATAAATTTGACATTTTCCGTTACCTGCGGCTGGCGGATGGCCTCTGTTGCGTCCCGTCCATCAATGGTCACTTTCAGCACATCGCCTGTATGCTTAAACTCAAAGACCGTCCGGTCCATCATCTCCAGAACCGATACCGTATCAGCGGGGTCGATCCCGGCATTCATCGCCGCGAGGGTAACGGCGCGATACGACGCACCGGTATCGAGGAACACTGCTGACAATTCCTTTGCCAGCATTCGCGCGACCGTGCTTTTGCCCACGCCGGCGGGTCCGTCAATTGTTATAGTAAAAGGATGCATTCGATTTCAGTAGCCCTTTGCACCGAAGAGAACCACAAATGGACTTAGGGCGGTCAAGTGAGCAACCAAAAGAAGTCCACAGATTTCACAGATTTTCACAGATTTTTCAAAAAAAGAACAAACGCAAGAGTCGCGAGAGAAGCAAAAGACGCAAAAGTTGGCCGTCTACTTTTCTTAACATAACCTTTTGTTAAATAAAACCTTACAACAGCGATATTAAAAAATGACGCACAAAAAACAAGGAAATGCAGGTTTGTGTTACGAATAGACACTGATTTTTAACGCAAAACCCGCTGGATAATAGTAAAAAAACGCTTGCATCTTTTACCTCTTTCACACCCCTTGGGTTTCTTTTTTTACGGCTCTCATCCAAACAAGTTGGTTAACCCTGTCGATTAACACACCATAAGTCCTGCCACTTAATAACCTTAGCGTTTTATTGCAACCCGCTGTCTTCGGTGTCTTTATTCATCCCTTTATACCCCTACCCATTGCCAAGACAGAAAATGGGTTCGTTTGGTAATTTCGT
>QNBU01000238.1 GCA_003644215.1 Planctomycetota bacterium | reverse complement strand
GGTACACGCTGTTACGACGCCCAGCGTGATGCACACATCGTGAACCAGTGCCGCAATCGCCGCGATACCATAGCGGGCCGTTCCAAATCGAATCCAGATATAAGCAACGATTGCGATCAGCGAAAGGATGATTGCCACCAGTGCTTTTTGTTTGGCCTGGGAGCCGATGGACGGGTCGATCTGTGTAACACGAGACAACGATGTTTCCAGCGAAGCGGCGTTGATGAGTTTAGTCTTTTCATTCTCAACAAAGCTTGCTCGTTCGTTGCTGTCCAGATCGCGATAACCGGCTTCCGGATGGGTGCTGACATAGATAAAATCAGTCAGCTTCTCTGTTGCCTCTGGTTCGGTCAGGTCGCTTTTGAGTATTTTGTAGCGATACCATTCAATATCCTGTGTGTCTGGTTTGAACTGTAAATCCCGAATGCGTTCTTCCAGTTCCGTTGCGGTCGTTTCTCGATCCAGTTTGCACGACAGTTTGGCACCGCCGAGATAATCGGCCAGCAAAGCGGCATCTTCATTATTCGTTTCGATTTGTTCATCCGCCGTAACGGTCAGCCCCAGATTTTCACGAATCGCCAAATAGTCCTTAAAGGTCTCGCGAACCGCGTCGTTGACGATCTCATGCACCTCCACATCGGAAACAGTCGCTGCATCACCAACGGCGGCGGTCAAAACATCCTCGACCAGCGAAGCATTGACCCGGCTGGTGGAAATGGTAAACTGATTGCCGCTGGCGGGTGTTACCGTCAGATTCGTTAGCGTCCTGCCCGATTCCTCAGAGGTCTTGTCGAGCATCTCGGTAATCGTTTCGGGAGTATTAAAACCGTTGCTAAATGTCAGCAGGGCGGTCGTTTTATTAGTTAGTGTGGTACTGATCTCAAATTGCCGACCGGTATCGCCAACGGCATAAACGGTAACCGGATTGTTGAGGGCTTGGCGAATGGCTTTTTCAACTTTCGCTTGCTTTCCTTCAAATGGTGATCCGTTTTTGAATTCAATTTCGACACTTGTGCCGCCAATAAACTCGATGTCATACTTGCTGTTTTCGGTGTCATTGCGGGTGAAGAAAACAGCCAACCCGCCGATCATCAACCCCGCTGAGATTATCAGGAATGCCGGCCGCAAGGCCATCCAGTTAATTTTTACATCGCGGCCGATTTCCCACGGCATCGCCAGATGATTGGTTAGCAGACGGCTTCCGGCCAAGGCGTCGAAAATAACCCGCGTTACAAACAGGGCGGTAAACATACTCGAAACAATACCCAGCATCAACACGATGGCAAAGCCCTTGATTTCTTCGGACGCAGCCATATAAAGGATCGCCGCGACGCCAAAGGTTGTGATATTGGCGTCAAAGATTGTTCTAAATGCACGGGCGTAGCCATTGGCAATCGCTGATTTCAGTGTCGAACCCCGTTTTTGTTCTTCCCGAATGCGTTCAAAGATCAGCACATTCGCATCAACGCTCATACCGATGGTCAAAATCAGACCGGCGATACCGGGCAGCGTAAAGGTTGATTGCAGCAGGGCCATAACGCCCAGAACAATCAGGATATTCATTGCCAAAGCGATATCCGCAATCGCACCGCTGAGCAGATAGTATCCCAGCAGGAAGATGACGACAGCCGCCATCCCGTACAGTCCGGCCTTGACGCCCTTGTCTCGGTTGTCGGTGCCAATGGTGGCGCTGATCGTTTTTTCGGAGATGGGAACCTCGCTCAGTCGCGCCGGGAATGAACCGGCGTTGAGCTTGTTGACCATATCAGAAATTTCAGTTTGTGTAAACGAGCCGGTAATAATCCCGGACGACCGAATGGCACTGTTGATATTCGGCGCCGAAATCGCCTGATTATCCAGCAGGATACAGAGTGGCTTTCCAATGTTGTTGCTGGTAATGTTGAAAAATTTATTCGCGGCGATGTCATCAAAGGCAAAGCCGATGGCCCGGCGACCCTGCTGGTCAGCCGTAGGATACGCCTTCTTTAATTTCCATTTTTTGTCGCCGTCGTGCAGCATTTTTTCATTCATTTGGTTGCTGCACAGGACATAACCCTTTTCACCGAAGGATCCTGTAACGGCCTGGGCCTTCCATGTGGTCGGGTCTTCAATTTCGCTCCATACAAACCGGCTGTCAGAGGCGAGTTTGGGTCCCTTTTCGGCTAAGTTTTCACGATAGGCCTGCAATTGGGCCATATCCGCATCTTCGCTGGTCGGCAGAATGCGAAACTCCAGAACGCCTGACCCTTTTAGCATCCGTTTAAGGTCTTCGGGGTCGTCCAGTCGCCCGCCGACGACGCGATAGTCATCGTACGCGGCGACAACAGCGTCGATCTTCGCTTTTCGGCTGCCGAACTGCTCGGCAAAAGCGGCGAGTTTTTCGGTTCTGGCGGCGGATTTTTTTGGCATTTGGAGGACTTCACGAACTTGGTCAATGTTCAGGTACAGCCCTTTTCTCGTTGCGTTCCATTGGGCGTTCCATTGGGCGTTGAGGCCGTCGTCCGGCCGGGTCAGGTCGTCCACGACGGGGGCGTATTTGTTGTAGTAAGCCAGATAGTCCCCGATCAGGGTAACAACCTTGGATTGCCTGTCGTTTAGCGTCTCTTCAACGGCCGCGTCGGGTTCTTTGACATTGTCTTTGACCCATGTTTCGATTTGCTTTTTCTGCTCGTCGGCGTCTGATTTTGCCCATACCGCAAAGTTGGGTCGGAGCGTATCGAATTCGACATCAAGTTTTTCAATGCCAAACTTGACCGTGTCCATCTCACCGGTCAGAACATCCCGCTGATTTTGCACCTGCTTTCGCTGGTCATAGACATCGGCCAGTGTTGTAAGGATGTCCCGTCGCTGTTGGCTTCCGTTGGCGTAAGTTTCAAATGCCTCCTGTCGCTGGTCAGCTGGTTGTGCCAGCGCCTGACGGATTTTTAGCAGATTGATGTTTTCCGCTTCCAGCGAAGCCAGGGCCTGTTCGTAGGCCTGCCGCTTGTTACGGGTGTCTAAACTGGCTACGGGGAGTTGGATTTCGATCCG
>QNBU01000237.1 GCA_003644215.1 Planctomycetota bacterium | reverse complement strand
TAGAAATCAAACATCACAGTTACAGGAGAACAGGTTATGAAGAGGCAAATATCGAGACTTATGGTGATTGTTGGCGTGGCGTGTTTTTGCGTCGGAACCGTTAGCGCGGAAGAAGCTATCAAGCTGAAAACTTCCAAGGAAATCAGCGGGTCTATTTTTGGAACACAGGTTCATTTTGTCCAGAGTTGGAAGTACAAGGAAGTTTTGCCGCTGATTGAAAACGCCGGTTTCAAATGGATTGCCGAAGGCTGTCCGTGGAGTCAGATTGAACGCGAAAAAGGCGTTTTGAAAATGCCGGACGAAAAGTTCCCGCACACAAAGAAATTCATTGACGACGCGGTTGCTCGCGGACTCAATGTAATCGTAACGCTGGATTGCCCACCCTATAAGCTTTATCCCACTGAAGATTTTGAAGCGTTCAAAAGAGGCTATGCTAATTATTGTAGCTTCGTCGCCAAATCTCTCAAAGGCAAGGTCAAGGTCTGGAAAATGTGGAACGAGCCGACGAACAATTTCCGGAAGCGTGTCAAGAACGGCGGCAGTTGGAACGCCAAAGAGGGAACCGATACCGTTTGGTTGCGAAAATATGCCGAACTGACCATCGTCGGAGCCAAAGCCGTCAAGGCGGTTGACCCGGATGCCATCATCATCGCCGGCAGTTGCGTCGCGCCGGTCAACCATCACTTCCTGGATATCCTGAAAGAAAAAGGCGGCATAGAGCTTGTGGATGCTCTACTTCTTCATCCCTATCCCTTCAAGCTCCCGCCGGAAGTTCAACCCTATGGCGGCGCGGTTATCAAGGAGCGCGATGGTATTGACGCAGCGGATGACGATCATACCTATCTGTCAATCCTGAGACGGTTGAGAGAGAAGATGAAAGCCGTCGGCATGAAGAGTACAGATATTTATATCAATGAGTTCGGATATACGACATTCTACCGCACGCTGGGTTCTCCGAAAGGCGGCGATACAGTCTATGAGGCGTTTTCCTATGAAGCGCAGGCGAAATATCTTGCCAGGTACTGGTTTCTGCACCTGGTGGGCGAAGTTAAGGCTGCCATCCAGTATGATTTTCATGATGACAGTATCGGTGTCAATAAACACCCTGAAGGTCATTTTGGCATGATTAAACGCAAAAGCCAGAATTACGAACCCAAGCCCGCTTTCTATGTGGTTCAGCGGATGTGCGCACTCTTCAGCGATCCGGTCAAGCTGTTCAAGAATGGCTTTGCGGTAACAGCCAATCCTGACCGGTATCTCGACAGCAAGAACTGGAAGTATATCGAGCCGTCCATGGTTTGGGATGGCCAGGAGATTCAGTCGCTCAATCGGGTTGAAAAATATCTCTTCAAGAATGCCGACACCGGCGAGGTGCTACTCGTTCTGTGGAACGCAGTGCGAGCCTCCGACCGCCAGGATCTGATGTCCACGGTTACGCTGGATATGACCGATTACGCGGGCTTTACCGGCGTTGATATAATGACTGGCAAGAGCTTCAAGGTGAATGCCTCGACCAAAGACGGCAAGACCATTTTGAAAGATGTGGTAATCCCCGATTACCCGGTCATAATAAAAATGTCTCCGAAAAAATAGTAAACAACATGGAGAATTAAAATGCAGCAACGACGATATAACGCCAAATACGAAGGCGAGAATCTTAACCGGGTGGCTTTTCCCCTTGGCGGTATCGGGGCGGGAATGGTCTGCCTGGAGGGCAGCGGGGCCTTGTCGCATGTGTCCCTGTTTAATCAGCCGGATGTTCACAATGAACCGCAGATGTTTTCCGCTCTTTACGTCAAGGGTGCGGCTGAAGATGGCGGCGACATAGCCAGGGTGCTTGAAGGAGTTGTTCCTGATTGGAAAATCATGAGCGTGGGAGGCCCTGGCGGCGGTGGCGGCAGCAGAACCTATGGCTTGCCGCGCTTTGGGCAGACGAGCTTCTCTTCGCGTTTTCCATTTGGAACCGTTGCTCTCTCTGATGAGTCGCTCCCGGTAGATGTGGCGATTACGGGCTGGAGTCCATTTACGCCGCCCGAGCCTGATGACAGCTCGCTGCCGGTTGCAGCGTTGGAGTTTTATTTTGTCAACAAAACCGATCGGCCAATTGAAGCTATCTATTCTTTCAACGCTAAAAATTTTATGGGCACGGACGAAAAGAATCCGCCGGCGGTTAAAGCAGCTGATGGCGGTTTCGAATTTTATCAGCCCGCCAACGACAAAGAGCCGTGGAAAGAAGGTTCGTTCTGTGCGGCGGTTGGCGACCCTGCAGCAAAGGTCAATTGCGCCTGGTTTCGGGGTGGTGGTTTTGACCCGTTAACGATGGTTTGGAAATCGGTTGCCGCTGGCGAGATTATCGAGCAGCAGCCTATTACCGAGGGCAAGCCTAGTCCCGGCGGCAGTATTTTTGTGCCGTTCACACTTCCGCCAAACGGCGAGAAAACCATTAAACTTCAGCTGGGCTGGTATGTGCCCAAGAGCAACGTTTCGGCGGGATACGCACCGCCAGCTGAGTGTTGCAGCGGGAAGTGCAGCGATGCAGCCTCGCCGACGCATCAGCCTTGGTACAGCTCGAAATTTGCAAGCGTTGATGAGGTTATGAATTATTGGCAGAAGAATTTTGGCCGACTGCGGCTGGCGTCGGAAGCCTTTGCGGATTGCTTCTACGACACGACGCTCCCCGCCGAGGTCGTCGAAGCCGTGGCTGCGAACCTGACGATTCTCAAGTCTCCGACCTGTCTGCGTCAGGCTGACGGTCGCTTCTGGGGCTGGGAGGGTTGCTGCGACTGCAATGGCTCTTGCCATGGAACCTGTACCCATGTCTGGAACTACGCCCAGGCTCTCCCGCACCTGTTCCCATCGCTGGAGAGAACCATTCGTGAAACCGAATACAACGAGTGCCTGCGAGACAACGGGTTCCAAGCCTTCCGTGCTCGCTTGCCGATTAGCGGGCTGACCGATCCGCCCACCGACGGTGCGGAAAAAGTGCCCGCAGCGGATGGCCAGCTAGGCAGCATTATGCGAGTCTATCGCGAGTGGCGAATT
>QNBU01000236.1 GCA_003644215.1 Planctomycetota bacterium | reverse complement strand
TCGCCGCAGCGGGGTTGGAAGAAGGGCAGTATTCGGTTAGTAAGCCGGTTAAGGGCGGTGAGCTTGAACGGTTGCGTTATGTGCATCCATATGTCGAAACAAATCCGACCGACAGGGATGCGTATTTTGCGATCAATGCCGAATATGTTACGACCGAAGACGGCACGGGTATTGTCCATATCGCTCCCGGCCATGGAGCCGAGGACTATATGGAGGGAATGCGAAACGGGCTGGCGGTATATTCGCCGGTGATGGATAATGGCTGTTATGATGACACTGTTCCCGAATGGCTGCGCGGCAAGAGCGTGCTGAAGGTGAATACTGAAGTCAATGAACATCTGCAAAAGCTCGGCCTGCTGGTGCATGAAGCCGACCTGCTGCACAGTTATCCGCATTGCTGGCGGAGCAAGACGCCGGTGATCTTTCGGGCGACCGAGCAGTGGTTCGTTGGCGTGGACAGAGAGATTGAGAAGTTTGGCAACAAGAGCTTGCGGGCGATGGCGACTGAGCAAATCGACGATGTCAAGTGGGTTCCTGATTGGGGTCAAAAGCGAATCGCCGGGATGTTGGAATCGCGTCCGGATTGGTGCATCAGCCGCCAGCGGTCGTGGGGACTGCCGATCCCATCGTTTGTCAATAGTAATGGCGATGCACTGCTGACGAAGGAATCCGTCACTGCAGCCGCAAAGCATATTGGGCAAAAGGGTTCCAACAGTTGGTTCATTGATTCGCCGAAAGAAATTCTCGGCGAGGATTTCCAATTGCCGGAAGGATTTAGCTGGGACGATCTGACAAAAGAAGAAAACATTTTCGATGTCTGGTTTGAGTCAGGATGCAGTTGGCACAGCGTGATGGAGATGGCCGGCTACGATGTGCCAGTTGATTTGTATCTGGAAGGGTCGGATCAGCATCGCGGCTGGTTCCAGCTTTCATTACTGCCGGCATTGGGAGCAACGGGCGCACCGCCGTTTAAGACGGTGCTGACGCATGGCTTTACCGTCGATGACAAAGGGATGAAGCAATCCAAGTCAGCGGGCAACTATGTCAGTGCATTGGAAGAGGTTGAAAAATACGGCGCCGATATTCTGCGGTTGTGGGTATCCAGCGTAAACTATCAGGAGGACATGCGGTGCAGCGACGAACTGATCGGTCGCCTGCAGGACGCTTATCGAAAAATCCGAAACACCCTGCGATACCTGATGAGCAATATCAATGATTTTGTTCCCGGCGAGATGTCGGTGGATTATAAGGACATGATGCCCATCGACCAGTGGGCGATGGAAAAACTGAATGTGCTGATTGATGAAGTTCATCAGGCATACGGCAACTTTGCATTTCATCGTGTGTTTACGAAAATTTATAATTTCTGCACCATTGAGATGAGCAGTATTTATATGGATGTTCTCAAGGACCGGATGTATTGCGACGCGACCGGCAGTGTGGGTCGCTGTAGCGGACAGACCGTGATGTACAACATTCTCGATGCACTCGTGCGGATGCTGGCGCCGGTTCTGGCCCATACTGCCGAAGAGGCGTGGGCGGCGATTGAACACAAAAGCGAGGATGTGGATACGGTCCACCTGGCCTCGATGCCGGTGGCGGATGTAGCGATTGACTCCGCTGCCAACGCGGCGAAGTGGGACAGTATTATGGCATTGCGGGACGAGGTACTAAAGGCGCTGGAGGGTCTGCGGGACAAACAGATTATCAAGAGCAATCAGGAAGCGGCGATCACCATTGAAATGGACGACGAAGAACTGTTGGCTGTTGTCAATGATATGGGTATTGAGACATTTGCGTCATTGTGCATCGTTAGCGAGGTCAGCATCAGTAAAGGTGAGTCGCTCAAGGTGTCCGCTAAGAAATGTTCACACGCTAAGTGCGAGCGGTGCTGGTATTATTATCCCTGTGTCGGGCAGAATGCGGATTACTCTGATCTTTGTGATCGATGTGCGAAGGTTGTGGCGGGATTGTAAGAGTTCACACTTTAGTGTGTCAAGAACAAGCTAAAGCTTGAACTCTTACAAAAAAGGCCGGCGTTTCTTGTCAGAAGCACCGGCCTTTGAGTTATTTCACTGTCTTGCAATTATTCTTCGCCGTTGCCCAACCTTGTTTCCGGAGTCGCAGGACTGACATAAGTGGAATCAGCCAGGTATTGCTGCTCCTCAGCGGTCAGTTCGGGGTTTTCAACCACATGCGGCGTAATGAACACCACCAGCTCACTGTTGACCGTGCTTTCGCCTTCAAACCTGAATAGCACCCCTAACAGCGGCAGATCGCCCAGCAACGGTATCTTGCTGGTTTCCTGTATCTTCTTTTGTTTTTTCAGGCCGCCGATGACTACGGTCTGTTTGTCTTTGATCAGTGCGGTGGTGGTGGTCTCACGCGTGGCAACGACTGGCTGAGGAGTAACATTGCCACCATCGCCAGTAACAATATTAACCGTCCCTGTGATCGTACTGAACTTGGGATTGAGTTTCAAATGAATCAGCCCATCTCGTGTCAAGTGCGGCGTAACCCGAAGCTCAACGCCCACATCACGGAACTCTGTGGTGCCGATGCTCCCGCCGTCGGTACTATCGGTGAGTTGCTGATAAGGAATTTCCTCGACAATTTTAATCTCGGCCTCCTCGTTATCCAACACCAAAACGCGCGGATTGGCCAGCAGTTTAGCCCGCACATCATCCTGTGCGGCAAACAGGGCCGCATCGACATGGATGCTGTCATTTAAGACGCCGAGGCGCAACAGGCCTTCGGTGTTGGCCTGGCTGATCCCGGAATTAAACGCACTGCCGATAGCTGTATCCGTAATGCCGCCGACGATATTACCCACCGCGCCGAAATCATTTCCCCAAGTCTGGTTTGCTCCCGGCTGGCCAAAGTCGGTCGGGGTTCCGGCCTGCCACTTGACGCCCAAGTCGAGATTATCCGTCGAGGTAACATCATAAATTTGGGCCTCGACGAGAATCTGCGGGGTGATGCGGTCAATCTCTTCGATAAAGGAATTGATCGCTTTGACCTTGCTCTCGGTATCTGTAACAATAATATTGCTCGTGCCGGGA
>QNBU01000235.1 GCA_003644215.1 Planctomycetota bacterium | reverse complement strand
GATTTATGCGATTGACGGGACGGGTAAAAGGATTGTCGGTATGCATCCCATGACCAGAGGCGCGGTAAAAAATTCGGTGCTTTCCATCATGGCTCCGGAACTTCTTAAAGTTTCCACGGGCTTTGTTAAGGGAGGGTTCAAGGTCAATATCGAGGAACTCGTCAAACTCAAGCCGGAGGTGGTGCTTCAGAAACGTTCCGAAAAACAAGAGATTGAAAAGATCGAAGCGGTGGGGATCCCTGTTATCGTTACTCATGGCGGGCAACTGAATGAACACTATGTCGCGAGCATGAAAATTTTTGGAAGAATGTTGAATAAAGAAAAGAGAGCGCAAGAATTGATCAGCATTTTTCAAGAAAGCATTAAAACGATCGGCTCGCGCACGAAAGACATTCCGAAAGAAAAAAGACCCAAGGGATTGATCCTTTTCGATGTGGAGAGGCTCATGGCCACAGGCCGTGGATCCTTCGCCGAGTTTTGGCTAAAGACAACGGGCGCGGTCAACGTGGCCAATGATATAAAAACCAGCCCCAGGGGAGCAACGGTCAACATGGAGCAGGTCCTCGTCTGGAATCCGGACATTATCTACATCACCAACTTCTGCGAAACACAGCCCGAGGATATCCTGAATAACCGGATTAAAGGGCAGAATTGGAGCAAGGTCAAAGCCGTTAAGGAAGGCCGGGTCTACAAGATCCCCTTGGGCGAGTACCGCTGGTATCCTCCCAGCGGTGACTCGGCCCTGATGCTGAAATGGATGGCTCAGAAAAACCATCCCGGCCTGTTCAACGATTATGACATCAAAGATGAGATAAAGAATCACTTCATGAATATCTATAATTTCAAACTGACGGACGCGCAGGTTGAAAGGGTTCTGCATCCCATGCCGACAGGAAAGTTCCGATGGTAACAGGATAATGACGATTCTTCCGGGAAATGAAAAAGCTAGCCCAAAAAGAGGCGTTCTGTTAGCCGTCGGCCTGATCGGTATGCCGGTGACGTTGCTGTTTATCTCCCTTTGCTTCGGCAGATTGCAGATTGCCCCGCCCGAGGTCTTTAAGATACTTTTGTCCAGAGTCGGCGACATCGGGCCGACCTGGAATGATGTTCAGGAAAGTATAGTCATGGATATCCGCCTCCCGCGAGTACTTTTGGCTATGTTAATCGGGGCCAGTCTGGCGATATCGGGAGCCGCGTTTCAGGGTGTTTTCCGCAACCCATTGGTGGGCCCCAGTATCTTAGGAGTGGCGTCGGGCGCGGGTTTTGGAGCGGCGCTGGGCATCATTATTTGCGAAAGCGTACTTTTCACCCATTTTATGGCTTTTGTCTTCGGCCTCATTGCGGTGGGGCTCGCCCTCTTCATCACCCGAATGGGGGCACGCAAAAGCCTGCTGATGCTGGTTTTATCCGGGTTGATTGTGGGAGCGGTTTTTACCGCCCTTGTTTCGCTCATCAAATATGTAGCTGATCCGGAAGACAAGCTTCCCACAATCGTCTACTGGTTGATGGGGAGTCTGGCCGGCGCAAGTTACAAGGCTCTGTTTACCGGTGCGCCAGTTATGATAGCGGGTATGGTCGTGCTGCTTCTTTTTCGCTGGCGCATCAACGTTCTGGCCCTGGGCGAAGAAGTGGCCAACTCTTTAGGAGAGAACATAACCATGCTGCGATTTGTCATTATTATGGCTTGCACTGTGGTGACCTCGTCGGCCGTTTCCCTTGCCGGTCTTGTCGGGTGGGTGGGCATTTTAGTGCCACACATCGTTCGGATGGTGCTTGGGCCCGACCATAAGTTGCTGATGCCCGCTTCCGTGTCCATTGGCGCGTGTTATTTATTGCTGATTGATGACATCGCCCGCGCCGCCACATCGGCGGAGATTCCGCTGAGCATACTCACGGCGATTATCGGCGCTCCCTTCTTTGCTTATCTGCTCAGGCATACCGGCGGGAGGTGGGCATGATCGTAGAGGTAGTTAACGCGGCATTCGGGTACGGAAACCACGAACAGATATTCAGCGACGTTTCTTTCGGTATCAACGGCGGAGAGATCTTCAGTATCGTCGGTCCCAACGGCTCCGGTAAAAGCACGCTACTCAAATGCTTAAACGGGATATTATCTTTGCAAACCGGCGATATTCGATTGGAAGGCCAGAGCATCTCCAAGTTTAACCGCAGGAAGATTGGTACTTCCATCGGATATGTACCTCAAAATGATGAAGCGACCTTTCCGTTTACTGCCTTTGAAATGGTGCTGATGGGGCGGGCGGCTCATCTCAATATTTTCAGCACGCCAAAGGAAAAAGACAAAACCATTGCTCAAGAGGCCATGCAAGCCGTGGGCATCGAAGACCTCGCGCCCAGAATCTACAACAACCTGAGCGGGGGCGAAACGCAGATGGTAAATATCGCCAGGGCCCTGGCCTCCCAGGCAAAAGTGCTCATCCTTGATGAGCCCACATCCCACCTGGATATCAAAAACCAGGTGAATGTCATGCGTGCCTTGTACAGGCTTGCCAGAGAACGAGGTATGTCCATTATTATGACCACACATTGTCCTAATCACGCCCTTCTTTTTTCAGACAACATTTTGATGCTGAGGAAAGGGGCACACGCCATCTGCGGCCCAACCGAAACAGTCATGACCGAAGCAAATATCCTGGATGTGTTTGGGGTAAACGTTAAAATTATGCCAGTCTGGGAGACGGAACCGCCCGTGAAAACCGTTGTGCCTCGCTGGGAAGAAATTATTCACTAAATCTTTAAATGAAAACCGATATGGAGGCTGATATGAACAAGACGCTGAAAGTGATGGACGACATGGGTGTAGTCACAGTAACTTACGAAGAGATGAAAAAATATCATGACCAGGATTTTTTGGGTGGCGTTGCTCTGGCTTTTAAAGTATTGGAGCTTGCCTTCCGCGAACTCCTGGATGGGGAGGTGCCCCGGCGAGATAAAATCAGGCTTGTGCTTGGGCACAATCCACCTGGCCTTGTGGATGGATTTGAGTATGTAACGCGGGCTATCACCCGGCAGCGGGCGATCTTTGATCCGACCATCAGTAAAGG
>QNBU01000234.1 GCA_003644215.1 Planctomycetota bacterium | reverse complement strand
CTTCTGTTTCATCGATCAAGGCCATTTCATCCACCGGAAGATCCGCACCGCCGCCGCCATTTTCGGTCCCTGTGGGCAGAATATCGTCGAGAACCGCCCCCAAGGAAGTATCGTCGGCCTGCAGCGAAAGGTCCAAAAGGCCCGAGCCGCTGCCAAAGCTCTCCATATTGCTGTCGGCATCCAGCCCATCGAGGTCGTCAAGGTCATCGGCGCTGGTTTCGGCCTTGGTGTCTTCGGTTAGCTTATAGGCGTCGCCGGTTCCACTGAGGATATTGATTCCGATGGTTCCGACATTGGTATCGTCCATGGTCAAATCACCCCCCATCACACTCAGGCCAAATCCACCTTCGCTTTCTTTCTGGCCCGGCATATCCGGTTCAATATCCAGCTCCATATCATCAGGTTTTGCTTGCTCGGGGGTTTCATCGGTGTCTTCATCCGGCTCCAGTTGAATCTCGGAGGTTTCGTCTAACTGAATCTCCACTTCCGATCCATCGGGACCCAGCCCTACAGAGCTGACATCCAGCCCGACGATCTCTTCGACGAGCGCATCGACCTCTTCGGCTTTGAACACCGGCTTACCTGAATCCATGTATTGGCGCAACTGGCCCTGTTTTATAAGCTCCCCAACTTCGGCCTCTGTTTTGCGAAGTTTGCCAGCGACTTCCTGCATATCATAATATTCTGCCATGAATTCATTCCCAAATAAAATAGAAATAGTTACAATTCAACACCCTGCGACTTCTGTGCCGCTGCCTGTCCATATCTCCAAAAGACATTCACGACTCGCAATGCCAAAAAACAAGCTGACAGACCTACCGGGCCAATTATAGCTTTATGGAGGCGAATTGAAAAGGTTTTTTTCTCTTTGTTGTGTTAATTTGGGGTGTATTACTTCAATAACTGAATAAAAGTGGCTTGCAAGTTGGTTTTTTTTCCTTCAGATGCTCTCTGGCCACCTCTGTCTATCGCTTGAAAAAGGGTTGCAACGCGGGATTTCATTCGGTAAACTGCGGTTTCTATAGCATTTAGAGAGGATACCTATGGCCAATGAAATCGTCCTGCCCAAGCTTGGGCAGACAATGAAAGAGGGAACGCTGGTAAATATCCGGTTTGCCGCCGGCGACCGTGTTGCTGCCGGGGACATCCTGTTTGACATCGAAACCGACAAGGCGACGCTGGAAATGGAATCAGAGACCGATGGGTTTGTCAAGGCGGTGCTGGTCGAAGCGGGGCAGACGGTGCCGGTGCATACGCCGCTGCTGATTCTGGGCACCGAGGACGAGCAGCTTGACTCGGCGTATCTGGCGCAGATTGCCAGCCATGTACGGGCGGCTGTAATGGTTGACCCATTAGCCAGACAGGTCAGCGACGCAGTGCTTGAATCGACGAGCGGTTCGTTCGCACAATCGCTTCGTGAGGCGGAGGCACAGGCCCGCTGCGATCGATCCCAATCGAAAAAACCGGCATTGGGATCGACGGTCCCACTGAGCCGAACACAGAAGATTATTGCCGAAAAAATGGTCTGGTCCAAGCAGAATATCCCGTGCTTTTATCTGAATGTTCGGGTCAATGCGACAAAGTTAGCCGAGCTTCGCTCGCAGATGAACGCTGAGCCGGGAACAAATCTTACGGTGAACGATTTTGTCATCGGCGCGTTGGCTCTGGGGATTGGACATTACCCGATTATGACCGGTCAACTGGCCGCGAATCATATTCAGCTTTCTGACAGTATCGACATTGGTTTGGCGATTTCGACCGAGGAAGGCGTCGCGGCGCCGATTGTCAGAGATTGCGGCGGCAAGTCGTTGGCGCAGATCAGCGAACAAACCAGCGATCTGATCGCGCGGACTCTGGCCGGAAAGCTGTCGCTGGAAGACCTGTCCGGCGGGTGCATGAGCGTCAGCAATCTCGGTGCGTTTGGCGTTGATTCATTTATCCCGATTGTCATCCCGGGCCAGTCATCCATTCTCGGTGTCGGGACGATTCAGAAAGTGGTTTTGCCGGTGGACAAACAACCCGCTGTGCAGAAGATTATGAACCTGACGCTGTCGGTCGATCACAAAGTCATCAACGGCGCCGAATCCGCCCAGTTCCTCGATTCCACCAAAAAACTCCTCGAACACCCCGACGAACTGATCTAAGAAGTTTTTTTGATGGTGTTGGTCAGGTGGTCGATATTGTCGCGGAAGTCGGCTTCGGATTTGTACATCTGTTCGATCTTAGCAAAAGCGTGAACCACCGTTGAGTGATCCCGCCCGCCGAGATGGCCGCCGATCTCCTCCAAGCTGTGCCGCGTGAGATTGCGTGCCAGATACATACACACCTGCCGGGGCAGGGCGATGGACTGGCTGCGTTTTTTGCTTTGAATATCGGTGATCCGCACATCAAAGTGGTTGCTGACCGTATGGATAATATCGCTCATCGTTACATTTTTGGCCGCCGCCACTTCCTGCACGCCCAGTGCCTGCCGGGCCAGTTCGATGGTAATCGGCTCATCGGTCGTCTGGGCTGTGGCATAGATAATCGTCAGCGCCCCCTCCAGTTCCCGGATATTGGTCTTAATATGCTCGGCGACCAATTCCGCTACGCCGTCGGGCAGGTCCAGTCCGCGAAGATGGGCCTTCTTTTTGACGATAGCGATGCGGGTTTCATAGCTGGGCGCGTCCAGCCGGGCCACCAGTCCCCACTTGAACCGGCTGATGAGCCGTTCCTCCAACGCCGCTAAGTCCTGCGGGGCGCTGTCGGCGGTGAGAATGATCTGGCGGCGGTTATTGTACAGGGCGTTAAAGGTGTGAAAGAACTCCTCCTGGCTCTGCTCGCGTTCCCGCAGGAACTGGACATCGTCGATAATCAGGATGTCCACCGTGCGATACTGATTTTGAAAATCCTGCACGGTTCCCTTTTCGATCGCGCTGATAAAGCCGTTGACGAATTCCTCACAGCTTAAAAACTGGATGGACACATCGGCCCGTTGTTTGCGGGCGTCGTGGCAGATTGCGTGAAGCAGGTGGGTCTTGCCCAGACCGACATTGCCATAGAGAAACAGCGGATTGTAGATCATACCGGGGTTCTGGCTGGTGGCGAT
>QNBU01000233.1 GCA_003644215.1 Planctomycetota bacterium | reverse complement strand
GTCTGTAAGCAGGGGCAGGGTGGTTCTGTAAGTTCTTTGTTTTCCTGCTCTTGTGTGTTATCGGGGATGGGCTGTAAACCCATTGGCGTGAGTCTTCGCTGGTTCGAATCCAGCCCGGCCCATTGACGATTCCAGCCGGTGACATCCGTTGTCATCGGCTTCTTTTCTGCGCCTAACGACACCATTTACAGGACTTATGACCACCCCAGTTTTTAATCGATTCAGATTTTACACACTGTTGACTACTGCCATCCTTTGCCGACTGTTGGCATCCAAAGTATGATGGGACGAAAAATACTTGAAAAAGCTGCTGAGGATTCAGATGCGGTTGCCCTGTGGGAAAATGATTTCGGCTTGTTTTTTTTGATTTTGGCTTGATTTTTTTTGATAAACATGTTACAATCGCTGACATGTTATAATCATGGGGTTGAGTGTTAACGAACGATATTATGGTTCTGTAGTTAGACCCAGTTCAGTGAGCGAACGTGCTTAGTGTTATCGTTGTTGAATCGTGTTTAATAGCCGTTGAGTTGATAGTTTGATTTATAGTCAGAGGAAAATGGGTGATTTTGAGACGGATCATGGAGAAAACCAAGGTATCGGACACTCGTTCCGAGCAAGGTGTCCCTCTGCATCCTCTTAAAGGCATAACAAGCAATCAGCACAGACCCCTTAAGACAACAAAAAAACCTAAGATTGCAAAGCACAAGAGGAAGTCGGCAGACACATCATTCTTCTGTAGATACGAACTGAAATACCGTATCCGGGAAACAAAGGCCCGTGCAATTGCTCAGTATATTCAATCGTATATTCCACCAGACGGGTATGCTCGAAAATGCCCCGGACATGAATACCCTATTGCCAGCTTATATTTTGACTCGGATAATCTGCATCTTTGTAATGAAACCCTAAATAGCAGGAAAAATCGATTTAAGTTGCGTATCCGCTGCTATGATGACAATCCGGAATCAATGTGTTTCTTTGAAATTAAACGACGAATCAATACCGTCATTCTGAAAGACAGGGCGAGAATTCCGAAACCCCAGATTGCAAATGCGCTGGAGGGAAGCGGGATTTCCGCCTCACTTTACAAAAAAGACAAGAAAGCCATAGACCAATTCCGTTTCTATCTGAAAACCCTTTGCGCGCGACCGGTTGTACTGGTTCGCTACAAACGACAGGCCTACGAGGGGAATTCGAGTAACCGGGTGCGTATCACATTTGACCGCGAGCTGGCTTTCAAGACGGTGAATACGCCCGTTGTTTCCGTTAGTGGTTCGGGTTGGCATCCGGTTCCGATGGACTTCATTATTCTTGAAATTAAGTTTACGGATCGCTATCCATTCTGGTTAACGGACATGGTTAAAATATTCGATCTGAAACAAACCGCGATGTCAAAGTATGTCTCGTCGGTTAAGCAATCCTGTAATATGGGATTTTGCGCTCCGACCTGTCTAATGGGTACTGATGATGGATAGAATCTGGCAAACAATTCAGAACGCTTCAGTAGATGGGACAGAATTTTCCATTCAGGGGGTTTTATTGTCCCTTATGCTGGCCTTTGTTTTAGGACAATTGCTGGCATGGCTGTACTATTTCACCCATACGGGTCTTTCTTATTCTCGTTCGTTTGTCCAATCACTGATCCTGATCACCGTCATCGTATCGATGGTCATGTCCACGATTGCCGGCAGCTTCGTCGTCGCCGTCGGACTGATGGGAGCGCTGTCCATCATCCGCTTCCGTAATATCATCAAAGATACGCGCGACATTGCGTTTATTTTCAGCGCCCTGGTAATCGGCATGGCCTGCGGATCTCAGCGATACAGTGTCGCGATTCTCGGAACCGGTGTCATTGGCAGCATTATCCTCTATCTGCACTTATCAGAGTTTGGGACGCATCGGCCGCATAATGCGTTTCTGCGTTTCCGTCTTCGGGATCATATCAGCTCAGGGCATCCGGTTCTTAAAATCTTAGATAAGTTCTGCAGTACCCACACAATGATCTCGTCGCAAGGCGGGGACTTTGGAGATATGAATGTGGAATACGCCTATCAGGTGATGATTAAAAATGCTGCCCGGAATGAACAAATGCTTGCCGAGTTAGAGAAAATTGAGAACATTGCAAATGTGAACCTGACGGTTCAGGAACAGTTGTTACAGATTTAGCGGGGATAATCCTGAATATGAAACTTTGGTTTAGACAAAGCAAATTTTTGCCACGATTGCTACCCGCATTTGTATGGGTATCAGCCATGGCGGCGGTGGTGGTATTGTTCCTGTGTCAATCCGAAACGGCCCAGCTCAAAGGGATTGCTTTTAGCCATGAGCAGATTATTAACACAACTGAAACCGGATATATCCGTTCGATCCCGGTGGAACTTTACCAGGAAGTCAAAAAAGGCGACACCCTGGCCATCATCAAGGAAAACACGGTGGCCCAAGAAGAATTTATTCACTCACTGCTTCAGGCCGAACGGGCCACCGCCGAAGCGGAATTGGAACAACTCAAGGCGGAATTGGCCGCGGCTGAGGACCGTCTCCTGGTCGATCAGTTTGAGCGGGACAGCGATACGACTTCACTCGAACGTCGTCTTGCGGTGGATATGGAAAGAGCCCGGCTGGAAGTGTTGGAAATCAAATCGGATCTGGGTCCGGACCGATTAATACTCAAGGATATGGAGGTTGAACTCGAGATCGTGCAGCGTCTCGTTGCCGAGCAGGCCTCCGAAGAATATGAACTCCAGAAAATTCAGGCACAATGTGATATTTTCAGGGAGAGTGTCGCCCAGAAAGGGGAATTGCTGGTCCAAGCGGAAGAGAATTACAAAGCAGCCATGCTTCGTAAAGACGAATTTGAGCAATCGACTCCGATCTCTCCAAAATTGAGCGATAAAGAGCTGGCACCCATCCGAAAAGCGATTCTTGTGCAGGAAAAACGGCTTGTCGAGTTTATCAAGCAGCGTGACATTATCGTCCTGACCGCGCCGTTCGATGGGATTATCAACACTTTAAATTATAAGTCCGGCCAGACTGTTGTCCGCGGCGATCCAATCATGACAATTGTCGATCCGACGCCCGGATCCATCACGGCTTGGATACCCC
>QNBU01000232.1 GCA_003644215.1 Planctomycetota bacterium | reverse complement strand
GATTGCATTTGGGACAGCCGATCCCAAAAATCTGAATCTTCATCATTTGTCCTTTTTGAAAAATCGGTCATCGGCTTTTGTTTGCGCATCTTTTTTAACCGCATCAATCCAGCCGCAACGGGTTACCGGGAAATGATCGAACTTCGCGGCGTACGGCTTAATATCCAGCAGGGGCGTTTGGTCCAGCATATCCACATCCTCGATCTCTAATCGATTGCCGTTAACAGAGATCAACTTCACACACGATAGGCCGATAGCGTTCGGACGGCTTGGGGCGCGTGTCGAAAATAATCCTCGAACCTGCGTATCCATATACGGTTTGACTCGCAGCTTAAATTCGCTGGCTCGATGACACCAAAACAGCAGCCAGATGCGCTCGAACCCATCTAAATCTTTCAGTCCCTCCACATACGCAGGTTCAATTTCAACCCATCCTTTTGTCCCTTTCCCCTTTATTGGTTGAATAGGCGTTCCTTTCGCCTGCTGAAACGGCGTGTGAATAGTTCCGATGGACTCCAATTGTATTTTGATGTTTTCCATAAGACACACTCCAATCTAAAAATGAATCAGATTTAAAATCCAGCCGACCGTTGTAAACATCACCAGCAGCAGCAAAAAGAAGATGATCAGCAATTTCGGTTTCATCACCTGTTTGAGCATCATAAACTCCGGAAAACTCGCCGCGACGGTACTCATCATAAACGCCAGTGTCGTCCCGGCGGGCAGGCCTTTGTTCAGCAAGGATTCGGCAACCGGAATCACGCCGCTGGCATTGGAATACAGCGGAATGCCCAGCAGCGTCGCCGCCGGAACGGTCCACCACTGCCCGGCATCGAGGTATTTGAGAACAAACTCCTCCGGCACAAACCCGTGCAGCATCGCACCCAACCCCACACCGATCAATACCCATTTCCAGACCCGACTGAAAATCGTCTTTAGCTCATCGCGGGCAAATTCATGGCGGCCGTGAAACGAAAGTTTGACCGGTTTGAAATCGGCTTTGTCCGTTGCAGTATCCCTGCCGTGAACCGATGTCGCCAAAAGCGCCAGGTATTTCTCCGCCTTAATCAAATCGATAAACACCCCGCCCACAACGCCAGCGCCGATACCCACAACGACATAACAAATCGTAAACTTCACACCCAACAAACTGCCCAGCAATACAATCGCCACTTCATTAATAATCGGTGAGGTAATCAAAAATGCCAGCGTCGTCCCAATCGGAATACGGGCCTGTGTAAACCCCAGAAATATCGGAATACTCGAACAGGAGCAAAACGGCGTAACCGCACCAAAACTCGCCGCCGCGACATAACCAAACAACCGATGTTTACCGCTAAGATATTCCCGCACGCGATCCATATTCAGCGACGCACGCACCCAGGCAATGATGTAGATCATAACGATCAGCAGCGCGAAAATCTTCGTGGTATCTTCAACAAAAAAATGCAACCCGTCCGCCAATTTCGACTCCGGCGACATCCCGAACACCGAATAGATAATCCAATCCGCCAGTTTTGTGAAAATCGATAACAAATCAAATCCCTTATTTTTTGTAAGAATCCACACTTTAGTGTGCCAGCGAACAAGCTAAAGCTTGAACTCTTACATTTACAAAGCATAAACGGTTACTTATTTTTTCCGCTATCCCATCGCGTCCAGCAATTTCTGCTGTTCGGCGGCCTGTTCTTTCAGACAATCCTTCAGGCAGTCCAGAAACCTCACGACACAGGGCGTTTTCACTCGATACATCACCTTAAGGCCATCTTTGCGGGACTGGAGTACTCCGGCGTTGACCATCACTGACAGATGCTTGGATAAATTACTGCGTTCGGTGCCAACCGCTTCGGCGATATCACAAACGCACTGCTCACCATTTTTGACGAATTCCAACGCCGCGATCCGTATCGGATGCCCAATCGCCTTGGCAATCGCCGCCTGCCTGTCATAAAACAGCGTTTCCATGTCAAAAATTATCCATATATAACTATGTGAGCATTTACTCACATTGTATGCGTCGTGCGACCAAAGACAAGCATTTTTTCACCGTTGGTCGAATTTTCTTGAAAAACACAGCCCTTTTTGTTCTAATGAACGGGACTATGGGGTTGTTTATAAAGCGATGTGGTACTTATGGCGCATGGAAAGCGGGGGTTGTTCTGGCATTCTTGTTGATGCCCTCACTTTGTTTTTGCGCAGAAAACATCATTTTTGAGGAGCATTTCGAGAACGGATTAGGCGGCTTTATCATCAATAACTCCTACAAGATCGGAAACGGTCTTTGGCATTTAAGTACATCCTGCGAGGTCGATGGCGGCACAGCTTTATATTACGGCCAGGATGACACCTGCAATTACGATATCGGCATCGCCAATCGGGGGGTTGCTGAATCACCCCCGATAGACCTTCATTATGTCGCTGGACCCATTGAATTGCGATTTAAGTATTATCTTGAGGTTGAACCTGCTTTTTGTGGTTTTTATTCGAGCGGGGATTTGGATTTGGCGACTGTCGAAATATCGGCCGATGAGGGGTATTATGTAACCCTCGCACGGAATTGTTGGGCTCCCGGCCTAATTGATCTCGGCGCACCCGCGGGTTGGACCCTATCGCAACCGATAGACCTGTCTGACTATGCGGGATCGATCGTCCAATTGCGATTTGGCTTCAACACAGTCGATTATCGAAATAATGGCTTCAAGGGCTTTTTTGTTGACGACATCATCGTTTCCGGACCGCCGTGTAGGTACAAGATAGGCGGTGAAGCTGGAAGCGATCCCGATTTTGATGTCAATGATGACTGTGTTGTTGATATAGCCGATTTTGCGGCAATGGCGGGTTATGCAACGATGGAGGAGTTCGCCGCACTGGCGCAATATTGGCTGTTGAACTGTTACCTGACCCCCGATGACCTTGGTTGTGTCCTGGAATTGGAATAATCTTTTTGGAAAAACACCGTCCAAAGGGAAGCTGTTAGACAAACGGTTTTTGTCCTTGCTTTTCTTATCCTCTACGATACAATGGCCCTTCAATTGGAGACTGCATGGAACTGTCACCTGAAACAATTTCAGAAATAGAACAAATCATCACCACTTTCAAGTGTTCGT
>QNBU01000231.1 GCA_003644215.1 Planctomycetota bacterium | reverse complement strand
CGTACAGAATGGTTGAAAATGGATTCAGCAGAGCCACCGGAGTCGATACAGCATCGGTCAGGAATTCTACGAATGTCTCAATTAATGCAAAGCCGCCGCATAAAAAGATGCGGTCAACACCGGAGGTTTTTTCCTGGAACGAATAGAACCTCAGCGTTTCGTTGATTGCATTGACCAAAGGCCTCATCGCATTGTTCATCGCCAGCAGCAACTGACTGTCCAGTGGGTCGGACGATTGTCCCTGTGTTAATGTCCGGCGAATTTGCTCTTCGGGAAGTTTCGTCTGACAGCTGATGTCCTGAATGATGGTCGCGCCGGCCATGTTAATATCCCGAACAAACGGCAGTCCATCCTGTCCGTAAATCACAACATTGCTCATCGCGTTACCGACATCGATCACTGCGACGGTTTCCTGCTCATCCAACTGTTCGAGTTCACTTAGACAATTCAGCATCGCCAAGGCATTGACATCCACAATCGCCGCCGTGGCCCCAACCTGAGTCAACAACTCTGTCTGTTGGCGGATGGCGTTTTCAGTTGCCACCGTCAACACACCCTGCCGAACAGTCGCTTTTGCGGCCACCGCGGCCGAGGCGGTCTGCGGCGATTCGATAAGTTGAAAATCCAGGACACTGTGCTTCATATCCAGCGGGCAGACCTGCTGTGCTTCCATTTGAACCGCCTGTTGAACGGCCCCGTCCGGAAGCGGCGGAAATGTGAATCCGCGAATCACAACCTCCGGCCCTGAAAGGCCGCAGACGAGGTCCCCATTTTTCAACCCGGCCTTTTGCAGGCAGGTTCTGACCGCATCGACACGGTTTTGTTGCCGCTGTTTTTCATCATCCGGGCAGGAAGCGATCGATTCGGAGGCCGCCGCGATGAGTGTATAACAACCGTCCTCGCCCTTGTTCAAACGAACCAGTTTGACCGCCGAGCTTCCGATGTCCAGCCCGGCCAATTCAATTTTTTGTCGATTTAATACATTTAGCATCATAATAAATTTGTCCTATTGTTCGTTCCAGCGGTTAATCACAAACCGCGCGCCTTCGTCAAAGACCGTAATCGTCTTCAAAGAGACATCGTACAGAAAGCTCGCCGGATTTTTCAATTCGAAGTTATTGGTTACAAAAGAGCCGTAAATATTGCCGCCGGAAAACATTGTCAAGTCTGCATCCGGTGCATAGATCACACCGTAAAACTCACCTTTTGCTTTAATGTCTATTTCTTGTCCAAACGGACCCGTTCCGTACAGCTTGAAAGTGGACGGTTTTTCCGTTTCATTGTTAATTCCTGAGTTGTTATCTGAAACCCAATCGCCGTCCAGATAGATGGTCAGCTTGGCGTTTGCGCTGTTGTCCAGAATGATCTCACTGCTTTGCCCCATACCAACATCACCGGTAATATACAGCGTGCAGTCCCCAATCACTCGCAAAGTCGTTCCGTTTTTCATTGAAACACCTGAAAATCGTCCGTTGGCCGGAAAATCCCCGCCGGGACCGATGGTCATCTCACCTTTTTTAATCGAAATAGCAGAGTCCGGCCCAAACAGCGACGGCGGCGAAACCGGCGGGAACTCCACCGATGTACTCAACGAATAACGGTCGTCTGTCGTAGCGCCCAAGTCCTTAATTACAGTGGCCGTATCACCGCCGACCCCGACCACGACATCGCCTTCCACGATCACGCCGTTGTTTAGAATCACGCTGTCCGGCTCGGTGCTGTTGGTTCCGATAATCGCTTTATCATCACAATCGTCCGGATCCAGAGAAATGTCTGAATCAATCGTTCCAATCACTGTACCGGCCTTTAGTGTAATGCTGTCACGGCACTGGATTGCGTTTTCAAACAATCCCCTCAGCCGCAGCGTCGCGTTAACAGTGTGGGTGCGGCTGCGGTTGGTTCCGACCGAGGCGATGGTATAACCGCCTGTGGTATCATATTGTGTCGCAACGGAATAGATCGATTCTGAATAAGGCAGGGTGGCGTCGCTGGTTGTCGGCAGAACAGTATCGGACCATGTTTTTGCCAGAACCGCGTTATTGATTTCCTGAACCGCCCGCTCCAGACCCGCATCGGCGGCCGAACGAGACATCATACCCTGCACCTGATTGATCGAGGCAACACGGGATTGTGTACCCAGAGCCAATAATCCGGTTCCGGTAATAAGACTGACTAACACCACCAGCAGAACCAGAACCAAAATCGACCCTGATTTCTTCCTTAATATCCATCTTTTTCGCGATTTATTCATTTTGTCCTCGCTTATCGGACTCATTGATTTCCATTTTCCTGTTTAGGAAGTATCGACATAGATAAAAAGCCACTTAACTACTCATTATGTAAAAGCGCAGTCGTTACAATGGTCGTTGCTTCACGGCCGTCATTGAGGGCCAGCTTCATTTCAAGACCGCCGCTGATCGGCTTGAACTCCAAATCGGCGACATTGGCCGCCAGCAAAACCTCGGCCAGAACCTCTTTTGTCTCGATGTCCGAGTGTCTAATATACATCTCGGACGGATTTTCGGTGGATCGATAAAAGCGTGCGGAACGATCCGGCTCGGCTGATGTCAGCCAGTTGTTGTAGTAGTAAACGGTGATGTCATCGATCGCATTAAAGTGGTAGATGGATCGGGATGCTTTACGGACGACTTTGTCGAACGCTGTTTTGGCGACCGCCGCATCGGTGGCTGCGCCGCCGTGTACCTTGGCATAAGAATCCATCCAGCCCCTCTGGGTGTCCATCATCACCGCACCGACGGCCAGAATGAGAATCGAACTGACCGCAATCGCCAAAATCAGCTCGGTAATTGTAAATCCAGAATATCGTCGTATTCGTTTCGATTTCATCTTTTTTTCCTTATCGTTCTTCCTCGAGTCTCACGCCTAATGCCTCAGGCCTTATTTTATGTTTGGGTTAAGGTTGACAGATGAAAGGTTCGCTCTAATTGCTTTCCTTCCTGCCAGGCCAGTACGACATGCAGAATGCGTGCATTTTGCACGACGGCAGAGTTTTCATATACCAGGGTGGCACTAAACCGACGCCCTTCGATCTGGACCTGATAGTTTCCCAAATGCGTATAGCCAGGTCCGGTTGCTTCCGAAAAAGCG
>QNBU01000230.1 GCA_003644215.1 Planctomycetota bacterium | reverse complement strand
CGCCTTTGTCACGACATCCGTCATACCGGACCTCCTTTCGCGCCCTCGGGCGCATCAACGAAAAAACCCCCTGGGAGGCAGGTCCGGCGAAGGGTCCTCCCAGGGGGCGTTCACCCGGATCACCCGGGCGTTTCTTACTGGGGTGAAGGTCACGCCGGACCTGTCACCCCTCATTGGCGAAATTTCGATGAACGGAGCTGGATGTCCCGGCGAGTGGAAGCGGAAAGGTAGGAAGAGCCTGAAATTTCAGGCGGATGTGCAGACTACGGTACGGAAACTTTTTTTGATTTTCATTCCGAAGGCCCAGCGAAATTTCGCTGGGTTAGTCGGTAGGCTATTCGTCGGGGGAAATAAGGAAGAGTGCCTGCCAACCTTTTCCGTCATCTGTCAAGCGAAAGGGATCGCCTTCGATGCGGAAGAAGTCACGCAGGTTGGTGGCGAGGATTTCACGACGTTTCTGGTTTTTCCGGTCGGCCTTGTTGCTGCTCCAGTCTAAGACACCGTGTTCATTGGCGAAGGTCTCAAGCAGTTCCCATTGGACGGTAGGCTTGCTGTTCTTCTTGTTGGCCATGCCCATCTGGGCGTAGTGGAACACGCCGCCTACCGATTTCACCTTGACCGAAACAGTGTGGCCGTCAGTGAACTGGATAGAAACGTCACCCCAGGTCGCATCGGGCGGGGTCGGGAAGAAGACCATCGAACTGTCGTCTTGGGGAGATGGGAGGTTGGCAGTCCTGAATTGCGACAGGATGTCATCGAGAGGTCGAAGGAGGCGGAGTTTTCCGTTCTCAGCAATGGCCACGTTCTCCGATAGGGGAATGAATGCTGATTTTCTGTTCGCCAACAGCCTTTCCGCCTGCGTGGTGCAGAGGTCGCGTGTGGGGGCCAAAAGAATAAGCGATGTGTCGATCCTGCCCAGCAGGCCATCGACAGCGCTATCGAAATCACTCGGTTCCAGTTGAATTGTCAGGTAGACGGGAAAACGGAATCCTGCGTATGGGGAATAGACACCGATGCGCGTCGTTCCATGGAGGTCAGTTCCGCAGTCTGTTTCTTTGATCAGATTGAAGGCCTTGACGACGGCTGCATCGAAGGCCGCACGGTCCAATTCGTAGACCACAATGTCCGACCGCTTCAGTGGAAAGGCCTCACACCCCCGCTCACATCTACAAACCGCAACGATGTCCTCCGGGTCATGAACGACTACATCGTGCTCGCAACCGCAGCCTCGTGGAACCGTGCATGGGTGTGAAGATGCCAACTTGCCGTTCGGCCGAAGGAACGCCCTGGCGGATTCATACTCGGACCCGAACCGGGCCATCCACTCCGCTACCACCGCGGCCGTACCTGGAACGGTCTCGAGCGCTTGCCAGAAGTCCGTCGGTCTACTCGTCATCATCTTCCTGATCGGCAAGAATGAAACCGCGCTTAGAAAGCCAGTCTTCGACCACGGCTGCGTCACTGTCTCTTGTGTACTGGGCGATATTCGACGGCCGAATAGTCACAGTGCGGGCCGTCTTCGAATCTGTGAACTTGACCTGAAAGCTCGCCCGGATGATCCGCGCCTTAGACGGCATGCCGCGTCCCCGCGCTGCGAGAGCGGCAAACACGTCATTCGCTTTGCGAATCTCTATTTCCTTTTCAGCGCCTCCCCAGAAATACTGGACCTCTTTGAGCCGCACCCATTCCATGCCATCAACATCGGTGCAAACGATAGAGGCGTCTCCATCGCTGCGGAGCGGTTCAAGCGTGTATTTACCGGTGCCCGGGAAGAAATCGTCATCGTTGAACAGGTGGCGGCCGAACTTCTGGCGGAGCATTTCTTTCTCACCCTTGGAGCAGGCGTTCATCCGTATCTCGCCGGTAGCAGGGTCGTACACCAGAACGTCATACTTCTCCGGTCGGTAGAAAACGCTCGATGTTTGATCGCCGTCGAGACTGCCTTCCCGCTTGAACGGATCACCGTGGCGCACAAGAAACCACACGACATCCTTCTTGGGGTAGACAAAGACACGCGATCCCCTGCCGCGTTTCTTCTTTTCGAACCAGTCGTCAAGGTCCCTTGCCAGGGCCGAAAGAGTCTTCTGGGAAGGCTTGCGGAATTTCGGCACCGGCGTGGTTTCTGTCTGAAAATACTCATAAGATCGTGGTCGAGTCAGGTACTGCTCCGCGTGCTTTCGTTCCAGGAGGTCTTTGTCCTGGAGGTATACCTGAACGGCGACATCCGCCGGGGTAGGATCGGGGTTCCCGTCAAGCGTGATGCCGTTGCTGTCCGCCTCGTGAAGCAAGATGTCCATGCTTTCCGGCGTGGCCATCTCGTGAACGAAGTAAAGCGCATCGATGAGTCCCTTCGGCGTCGTCGTGTCCGGAGACATTAAGACGTTGACGAGTTGCTCGTAATCAATACCGTCGGAGGCGGATGGCGGCGGCAACGTAAACCCGCGACTGTCGAGGTATGATTTGTGGGGTTTGAGCAGAGCCAAAAGATGTTCGCGGCCGATGGCCTTGAGACCTTCGGCATGAGCGAACCGCCTGAGGTTATACGTTGCCATTTCTTCTATCCTCCTTGTCTGTCGCCAGTTTGCTTGCCTTGCCTCCCTCTTTTTCTACCGACCGCCAGTTGAATGACGTTGAATCTCAGGTTGTCTCCTCGACCTTCCAGCAGAATGCTTTCACTCCCTCCTTACCCAGTGTGTTTCGCATACGCCGTATTTCGTCGATCAGGAGATTCGCCTTGTCGTCTTCAGCAACAACGGCAAGAGCCGAATTCTTCGCTGGCCAAATGTGCGTATTGAGGTGGGGGCCGCTTTGCTGGCCGACGCCCGTTACTTCTCCCCAGCGGGTATAGCTTTTCAACCCGAGCGTCGCCAAGGCACCCATAACCTCTTCATGTATCGCGACATTATATGTTATGAAGACAAATCTCATTTCATCGGTCCTCCTTCTTTGTACCGCTTACCCCCTTCGAAGAGCGAGTATATAATCGGCACGAGGATGAGTGTGACGAGCGTCGAAAGTGAGAGGCCGCCTATCGCCGTGATCCCGAAAGGTTTCCACATCTCAGCTCCTTCCCCACGGGAAATCGCCAAAGGCAGCATGCCGAAGAGGGT
>QNBU01000229.1 GCA_003644215.1 Planctomycetota bacterium | reverse complement strand
TTTCATTTTTTAGATATTATCTGATTGCGTAACTCTCAGCACTTCCGCGATCGTCGTTACGCCGGACTGGACCTTTCTGGCGCCGTCCATTCGCAGCGTTTGCATCCCCAGTTCCAGGGCCTTTTTCTTGATTGCTCCGGCGGTCGTCTGCTCATAGATCATTTCGCGGATGTCTTCATTGAGCGTCATCAGCTCATAAATCCCCGTCCGGCCGCGATAGCCGGTATCGAAACATTTTGAGCACCCGGAACCGGTATAGAACGGGGTCTTTTCATGCTCCATAAGCCCCAGATCACGCAGTTCATGGGCGGGCGGATCGTATGGTTCCTTGCAGTCAGGACAAATCCGCCGCACCAGTCGTTGCGCCAGCACGCAGATCAGCGATGAGCTAACCAGATACGGCTCGACGCCAAAATCCAACAGACGGCTGATCGCTCCGGCGGCATCGTTGGTATGCAGGGTGCTAAATACCAAATGGCCCGTCAATGACGACTGAATTGCCATCGCGGCGGTTTCCTCGTCGCGCACCTCACCGACCATAATCACATCGGGGTCCTGCCGCAGAATATGCCGCAGGGCATTGACAAAGTTCATCCCTTTTTTTGGGGCCACCTGCATTTGGCTGATGCCGCCAAGCTGGTACTCGATGGGATCCTCAACCGTCATAATATTCTTAACCGTCGCGTCGATCTGGTTCAAGCACGCATAGAGTGTCGTACTTTTGCCGCTGCCGGTCGGACCGGTAACAAAAATCACGCCATGCGAACGGTTGATGACCCGGTCGAAGACCTTGCGATCCTCTTCAAAGAAGCCAAGTTGTTCGAGCGTGAGGATGCCGCTGCTTTTATCCAGCAGACGCAGCACCGCCCGTTCGCCGTAGCTGGTCGGCACGGTACTGACTCGCAAATCGACCTCGCGCTGGCCGATGCGAACACTGCATCGACCGTCCTGCGGCATTCGGCGTTCGGCGATATCCATCCCGGCCATCACCTTGATTCGTGAGATCACCAGCGACAGCACATTGCGGTTGAGCGTGAGCGTATCATAGAGAATGCCATCGATACGGTAGCGGATGACGATCTTGGTCTCAAACGGATGGATGTGGATATCGCTGGCCCGCATCTGCAGGGCGCGGAACAGGATGTCATTGACCAGCCGGATCACCGGCGGACGGTTGACCACATCCAGCAAATCCTCCGAGCCGCCAACCTCATCGGCCAACTCGTCTATATTTTGCGAGTCCAGTTCTTCGGCCACCTCTTCGATGACCGTATTTTTCTGCTCATAGGCGACATCAATCGCCGAGGTAATCGCCGCACGGGTACTCAAGGCCATCTCGACGGGCGCCGAGAGCATCTTGGATATATTATCAACCGCCATCGCATCCAGCGGGTTGGCAGTGATGACCGTAATGACGCCGTTGCCGTCTTCGGGCCGGTAGCCGATGACATAATGATGCTGGGCATACGGGGCGCCAACATGCTCGATAAATGATTCGGGGACATCGGCGGCGGCAATCTCATCGAGAAACGCCACGCCCAGCACCTCGGCAAACAGCCGCAGCACCACATCTTCGGTAAAGTTGGGCGCAGACAGCAAAAGCTGATCGACACGGCGCGTGTCGCCCGCGTTCTCAGTAAAAAAATCCGTGAGCGTTTGGACATCAACAATCCCGCTCCGCTCGGCTGCCTGTATCAGTAAATCTTTCATATTTATTGTAAGAGTTCACACTTTAGTGTGCAAAAGCAAAAAACAAGCTGAAGCTTGAACTCTTACCCTATATTCCTATATTCCTAAAACTCACCCCACCGGCCAATTATCTTCAATCACAAAATCATCCTCCAGCACTCTTTCAGGATACATCGGCGGCGGCTTGATGCCCGGAAAATCCTGCAATCCATGGAACTTATCTTCCATTTCCTCAAATTCATCCCGATATTTTTGCGATACACGGCGAATATCTTCCAGTCCCTCGGCCTGATCACCGGGACGAATGATATTGGCCTTGACGAAAACATAGAGCCGACGCTGTTTATCCGTGTTATCAACTCCTCTGAACAAAATACCGATCAAAGGTAAGTCGCCTAATAAAGGCACCTTGCTCTGGGTCTTCGCTTGGCCTACTGATTCTAATCCGCCCAGAATAATGGTTGTACCATCAGGGACTGTCGCAACTGTTGTAACATCAGTTGAAATCAAGTCAGGTGGCTTAGGATAAGTTTTTCCATCCACAGTTACATCCTTTATGCTATCATCAAAATCTGTTCGCTGTAGCTTAACTTCAAGACGCAACATGTCACCTTTACTGATATGGGGTTTAATAGTTAAGGTAACTCCTTCAGAGTACTCAACAAAAGATACATCGTCGCTTATTATCGGGTCTGACCCACCAGTCCCTGGAATAGTACTACTTTTTTTCTGGGCAACCGATGTTTTATTCTCTGTTTTAATCTCACCCTCCTGGTTATCATTGACTAGTATTTTCGGCTGGGCCATCACTCTGCCATATCCATTCCTCTGTACAGCTTCCAATACACCTTGAATCATCTGGCTGTTAAAGAAGCCGGTAACATCACCCCCAATTGAGCTAATGTCCCCCAGCGTTCGTTTACTAAAGTCACCATATATCGCAGTAACCGCAACGGGAGAACCGCTTTGAATCGATGACGCTCCATATGTTTTGGCAATAATATCTAAGCTATATTGAAAAGCATCATCTTTTAATATTTCCACCAGCGTGCAATCCAGCAGGACTTGCGGGCGGTACTCGTCGAGTTCTTTGATGAGTTCGCTGATCCACTGCTGGTTTCGCTTGTTGGCATAGACGATCAGTGAATAAGACATTTCATCCGGTATCACACGGATATTCTGCTCTTCCAGCGAGGGTAAATTGGCGGTTGGGGTTGCTCCGCCGGACTGTATCTTGGATGTAGGGGTCGATGTTTTTTTGACCTCTTCAACTGTTTCCTGAATCAGTTTGGTCAGGACTTCCGCCAACAATAGCGGGTCCTGATTTTCAAGCGCATAGACCACATACGGTGTCGAGGAGGTATCCAGTTGGCGATCGGCATGAGCGATGACCAAGGCAATGGCATCGTGCTGGCGCGGGGCGGCATAGAC
>QNBU01000228.1 GCA_003644215.1 Planctomycetota bacterium | reverse complement strand
CGCTATTTTTTCTTTAGATGTCTACGAAGTTATTGATGCAGACGGGTTGGTGCTTAATATGAATGGCCGTGTTCCGGACGAAGGGGCTATGGTAGAAGCGGGCATTGCATGGGCTAATAACAAACCGATTGTAATTTTTAATAGTGATGACCGTTCATTGTTGCAGGGAGTATGTAACCCATTAGTCATGGGTTTGTCGAACTTTGAAGTAATTTCCGAATACCAACAGATTCCTGTGAAATTCACAGAATTGTTCTCACAAAGTAGCGAGAGAATAATCAGAAATGAAGCTTTTCCTTTTGAGGAAACAAAAAACAAAGGAAAGGCGATCAGTGAATATATTAGTAATCAAAAAAATCAAAATGAAATAGCTGAGTTATTAATTAATTTATTTGGAGAGGACCTATGCACAAAAGGGCAGAGAAGGAGTTGTGTAGATCACAATATGCAACAGTAAAGACAAAAGGAAGGGGGCGGGAAATTGACGAAGATGAATTCAGGACAGAATTCCAAAGAGATGTTCACCGTATATTATACTCCCAGTCTTTTCGAAGATTAAGACATAAAACACAAGTCTTTTATTTCCCTCAGAATGACCATGTTTCCACACGATTAGATCATGTGTTGTTCGTTGCATCTGCTGCACGAACAGTTGCTCGCTGCTTAGGTCTTAATGAAGATTTGGCAGAAGCTATTGGCCTTGGTCACGACATAGGGCACGCTCCATTTGGCCACCAAGGAGAGAAGTTTCTAAACAAAATCATCGCCGATCATCCAGAAGTTAAGGCTATAGTTCCATCGTTCAATCATGAGGTTTACTGATTAAGAGTCGTAGACAAAATTGCTAAACGAGACAGAGAAAAACCGGGATTGAATTTAACTTGGGAGGTTCGCGACGGCATCATTTCCCACTGCGGAGAAGATTTTACGACATGCAAGCTGGAACCCGGCAGTAAAGATAAAATTCTTGAAAAAATTACTTGTCGAAAAGAGGCCGATTATCCAGCTACTCTTGAAGGGTGTATTGTACGCTTGATTGATAAAGTGGCGTATTGTGGGAAAGACATCGAAGATGCCCTTGCCGCAGAAATTATCGATGAAGTTCAAATTCCAAAATTCATCCGAGATGAACTTGGGCACACAAACGGCAGAATAATTGGCACCTGTCTTGAGAGTATTATCGAAGAAAGTAAAGATAAGGATTACATTGCAATTTCGCCTAAATATGGAAAGTTGATGCACAAGTTAATCCAGTTTAATAACAAAAATATCTATCACTCCGAAAAGTCGGAAGGTTATAGCAAGCAAGCAGAACAAACCTTGAAGTTGTTGTATAAAGATATCCTTGCACTGATCAAGAAAACAAATCGACTTAGCAGTAATTTCTCTGACGACAAAAAAACTCCTGGCGTTTATAGATTTCTGAAAGAGTATTGCGATGAATACTGCAGTAATGGAACACGGATATACTCGGATAAAGATCCCGACGAAATAATTGCTTTAGATTTTGTCGCAGGAATGACAGATACTTTTGCCGTTCGCTCATTTGAAGAATTATTTGTGCCTAAGGCAACAGTGTAAAGATAAAAAAGACCTGTCAGTGCAACAGGCCTTTGAAAGTGTTTTTTCGCGTGTTATTTTCTATTGCCTATCTTTCATGCAGATATCGAAGGTGTTTCTGGCGTGTTTTTCGACTTTGCGTCGTTCCGGACAACCTTGGCAACAAAAAAATACCGCGAAACCGCATTATCGATACTAAAAATGCAGAAAATTTCGAGTTTTCGCGTTTGATTCCATCAAAATAAACAAAAGCGGAGCGGCGCAAATGAGTCCGATTGCGTGTGCAAAAAACGCTGGCGTTATATCGGTCGGCTTGCGCCGCCGCGCTTTTGTGCGGGCGGCGAATCGAGTCCGGGGTAAACTCTGCCCGCGTTCGGAGTGAACACTTTCGGCAGGAGCCAATTCGTGGTATGATATTGGGCTGCTATGGGACAGTTCAAGATACACAGTGCGTTCGAGCCGCGGGGCGATCAGCCCGAGGCCATCGATGCGCTTGCGGCGGGGATCGCCCGTGGCGAGCCGTATCAGACGCTGCTGGGCGTTACCGGCAGCGGCAAGACATTCACGATGGCCAATGTCGTCGAGCGGATTCAGCGGCCGACCCTGGTGATCTCGCACAACAAAACGCTGGCCGCACAGCTTTATGAGGAGTTCAGGGAGATTTTTCCCGACAACGCGGTCGAATACTTTGTCAGCTATTATGACTATTACCAGCCGGAAGCGTATATCCCGCAGCGGGATATCTACATCGAAAAAGACGCCTCCCGCAACGACGAGCTGGACCGGCTGCGGCTTAGCACCACCACCAGCTTGCTTAGCCGCGACGATGTGATTATCGTCGCCAGCGTGTCGTGCATCTTTGGCCTGGGCAGCCCGGAGGATTATCAGGCCAGCGTCATTGCGATTCGGGCCGGCGACAGTGCGGACCGCAATGAGCTGCTGGGGCGGTTTGCGGATCTGCAATACGAACGAAACGACATCGATTTTGCCCGCGGGAAGTTTCGCGTTCGCGGCGATGTGGTGGAGCTGTGGCCGTCATACGAATCGTTCGGGGTGCGGTTTGAGTTCTTCGGCGATGAAATCGAACGAATCTCATACATCCACCCGGTCAGTGCCGAGATATTGGCGACCGAATCGCAGGTGTTTATCTACCCGGCTAAGCATTATATCCTGCCCACCGAACGCATCGAAACGGCCTGTGCGAGCATCAAGGACGAACTGGACACCCAACTTATCCACCTTCGACATGAGGGTAAACTGCTGGAGGCGCAGCGGTTAGAGGCGCGAACGAAATATGACCTGGAGATGATCACCGAGGTCGGCTACTGCGGCGGCATCGAGAACTACGCCCGGCACATGGCGGGCCTGAAACCCGGGTCGAAACCCTATACGCTGCTGGATTATTTCCCGGATGATTTTCTCTTGTTTATCGATGAGTCGCATGTAACGATTCCGCAGATTCGGGCGATGTATGCCGGCGACCGCAGCCGCAAGGGGGTGCTGGTCGATCACGGGTTTCGGCTGCCGAGTGCAATGGAAAATCGGCCGCTGCGGTTTGAGG
>QNBU01000227.1 GCA_003644215.1 Planctomycetota bacterium | reverse complement strand
GGCCTGATCTGAATGATACATACGATCCATACCAGGTTCTGGGCATAACCAAAGGCGCCGACAAGTTGACGATCAAAAGGGCGTATCGACATCTGGTCAATTGAAAAAGGGAAAATTTTTCCAATACGAATTGAAGGAGCGCTGCACTGACGGCAATAACCGCTGCGTCATCCTGGCCAAGAGAGTTGAAAAAGCCCTGCAGCGCCATTGAGTGCCGGTCTTCGAGGCCTGTTACGGCCCCAATCAAACCGAGGTAGGAAAGATAAACTGATATGACCATCACAAACGCAATGCGTTCAATTATAACCACGGCACTGGTTTTATTTCTTGCCGACATTGGACTTGGGTATGCCGGGAATCTACATAACGTCGTCATCATTCCCATTGACGCCCTGCATCCCAACGCCCTCCGGGAGGCGGATATCCCAACGCTCCGACAATTGGTGGAATCCGGCACCTATACCCTTAAAGGCCGAAGCACAGACCCGCCCAAAACACTGATCGCACACACGGCAATGTTCACGGGGATGAGCCCTGAAAAAAACGGTAAAACGGATAATTCCTGGATGCCGGGACAAGGTGCAATCGAGAAACCCACAATTTTCAACAGTGCAAAATCTAACAAATATCAAACCGGATATTTTTACAGCAAACAAAAACTGGGGTACCTTGTCAACGATGCAATCGATGTGTACCGGCTGCCCCGAGATAATGCCATCGACCTTGCCGAAGCATTTATCAAGACCCCGGGGTCACATTTTTTATTCCTGCATGTAAGCGGGCTAGATCAAGTAGGGCCGGAGTATGGATGGATGTCCCCGGAATATTTGGAAGAATTGTCCTTCATTGATGACTACCTATCCTCACTGGTCGAATTGATCAAAGACAAACAACAATACCTGATCATCATTACCAGCGATCATGCCGGCCATGACAAAATACACGGCAGCCAGGACCCGGAAGATTACCGGTTGCCCTTGATCATTTGTTCGGATGCTGTATCTGTCGAGCGTTATAAGAATATTTCCTTTTCAGTGGTCGGTTTGAA
This sequence comes from Planctomycetota bacterium, assembly GCA_003644215.1. Lineage (GTDB taxonomy): Bacteria > Planctomycetota > Phycisphaerae > Sedimentisphaerales > Anaerohalosphaeraceae > 4572-13. The sequence continues at coordinate 2,080 of QNBU01000227.1, read as the reverse complement.
AAAAATTATCGAAAACCTGCTTGAGAAAGACGTGTTTTGAATCTTTTCACCAGCAGCTACAGACATCAATTGCTTCAATAGATTGATATGAGCAGTCTTCAGATATCAACCGATCTCGTTCTTCTACTTGACATTTCTCTGGGTACTTTGTAAACAATTTTCATTTCGTTATTTTTCGAAGTATAGATTTAATAACCATGAGACAACTGGTAAGGACCACCAAAGCAATCGCTGATGAGAGCCGGATTCGAATCCTCGGTGCACTGAGGAGCCGGGAGTTGTGCGTATGCCAGTTGATCGAACTCTTGGGTCTGGCCCCTTCTACTGTTTCCAAACATCTGTCAATCCTTAAAAATGCCCGCCTGGTTAACAGCAGAAAGCAGGGGCGGTGGATGTACTACCGATTGGCCGGTGAGGATGCACCTGAAGCGATTAAAACTGCTTTGGCATGGGTTTTGTCGTCCCTGGCGGATAAACATAGGACAGTTGAGGATGAACAACGATTGATAGAGATTCTTAAAATTGATCCGGAAATTCTGTGCAGCCGTCAAGCCCAAACCGATAGGTGCGAGGACCGGGTTTGAGCATGCTTCATTAAATCAGGGTTTTTAAGCCACAGACATTAAAAACCGGAGGTAACCAGCATATGAATACAGACCAGAGCCCTCCCGGCGAACGCAAGATGACCAGCATCTTTGAACGCTTTCTCTCCTTGTGGGTTGTGCTGTGTATTATCGTCGGCATTTTACTTGGTAAAGCCGCACCTGGCATAGCCCGATATCTCGACAGCCTGGCCATTTCAGTTAACGGCGCACCGGTGGTGTCCATCCCCATTGCCATCTGCCTCTTTTTTATGATGTACCCTATTATGGTCAAAATCGATTTCGGTGAGGTCATCAAGGCTGGCAAAAGCGGCAAACCGGTGTTCCTGACCCTGTTCATCAACTGGGCCATCAAACCATTTACCATGTATGCGATTGCCACTTTTTTTCTCGGCACTCTGTTTTACAATTTTATTGGGCCCGATGCTGTGGATCTGGTTAAGATGCCTTTTGGCTTGGATTTGCCGGTTGGTGCGTCACACGGCGCGGGTACTGTTGTGCTTGTGGATGGTATAAAGATGTTGGAAGTGCCCTTGTGGCGCAGTTATCTGGCCGGATGCATTCTGTTGGGGGTTGCACCCTGTACGGCCATGGTGCTGGTGTGGGGCTTCCTCTCGAAAGGCAATGATGGATTGACCCTGGTGATGGTGGCCATCAACTCGTTAACCATGCTGGTACTCTACGGCGTGCTGGGTGGGGTTCTGCTGGGCGTAGGACGCCTGCCCGTACCCTGGCAGGCCTTGCTGCTCTCCATCGGCATATACGTCGCCTTGCCTCTTGTGGCAGGATACTTTTCTCGCAAATGGATTATTGCCACCAATGGAGAAGCTTGGTTCAAAGAAAAATTTTTACATGTCCTGACCCCGGTAACGATCATCGCACTGCTGATCACCCTGGTGTTGCTGTTTTCCTTTAAAGGTGAGGTGATCGTCAGCAATCCCCTTACAATCCTGTGGATCGCCATACCGTTATTTATTCAGACCATACTAATATTTTCACTGGGATACGGCCTGGCGCGCTTGCTGAAGCTTCGATACGAGGATGCCGCCCCCGCGGCAATGATTGGCGCCTCCAATCATTTCGAAGTGGCCATCGCCACGTCTACCATGCTATTCGGCCTCTCGTCCGGCGCAGCCCTGGCTACTGTGGTGGGTGTACTCATCGAAGTGCCGTTAATGCTCATGCTGGTTAAAATCTGCCTTGACACACAGGGATGGTTCAGCAATGCCCGTTAGTCAGGCAAAGACCGTTCGCAGTGTCCTAGACGCCTGTACGGATTGCGATATATGCCGGTTTCTCATGGATGAAAGCTGCCTGCTTTTTCCGGAGCTTTACCGCCTGTATGACAAGGAAAAAGAGGAGGGCCATCCTGTTAGTGAAGATGAACTGCAGCGACTCTCAGAGCTTTGCACACTCTGCGGCCTGTGTCCATGTCCCAACATCCGGGGTGATGTGATCCAGGCAAAAACGGAGCGGGT
>QNBU01000226.1 GCA_003644215.1 Planctomycetota bacterium | reverse complement strand
CCTGTTTGTTGCTGCGTAAGGGATGGATTCTCTTTCGGCTGCAATTGCAGCGCCCGCGAACCGGGACAGACAAATCCGCCCGGTTTACCGTCGCCACTTACGGTAGCAGTCACAGGAGTTAGACTTTCCTTTTGCTCGCGCTGGGTCAGGTATTGGTGGGTCGCTTCCTCGTCGAACTCCGCCGCTTCCCGCTGCTCGATCTTGATGGCGTCCTGGGGACAGGTGCCCAGGCACGCCCCCAGTCCGTCGCAATAGATTTCGCTGACGAGTTTGGCTTTTCCGTCGATGATCTCAATCGCACCCTCCGCGCACGCCGTCACACACTCCCCACAGCCGTTACACTTCTCTTCGTCAATGTTTACAATATTTCGTATCGCCATATAATATTTTAAATCCTTATCAAGGAAATCAGGGTGCCATGCCCACGCTTGCGTGGGCATGAAATCAATCTCTAAACGCACAATCCACAACTCGCAACTTTAATTCAGCATCGCCGTCAAATCTTCCTGGACGGCGCCGATGGGTTTGATTTCGAATTTCTCCACTAATACTTTGAGTACATTCGGACTGACGAACGCCGGCAGTGTCGGGCCGAGACGGATATTTTTCACGCCGAGATGCAGAAGCCCAAGCAATACAGTTACGGCTTTTTGCTCGTACCAGGCGATATTGTAAACGATGGGCAATTCGTTGATATCTTCAAGTCCAAATACTTCCTTGAGTTTGAGAGCGACTAAGGCAAGAGAATAACTGTCATTACACTGGCCCGCATCGAGAACCCGCGGAATCCCGCCAATATCGCCCAGCTCTAATTTGTTGTAACGATATTTGGCACAGCCGGCCGTGAGAATAACAGTATCTTTAGGAAGATTTTCCGCAAATTCCGTATAATAGCTTCTAGCTTTTTGGCGGCCGTCACAACCGGCCATCACAACAAACTTTTTAATTGCGCCTGATTTGACAGCCTCAACTATCTTATCCGCCAGGGCCAGCACCTGATTATGAGCAAATCCACCAACAATTTTGCCGGTTTCAATTTCTGTAGGCGTCTGGCAGTTCTTAGCCATTTCGATTACTTCGGAGTAATCTTTTACACCGTCCTCTTTTCTGTCTGCGATGTGTTTGACGCCGGGAAATGCCACGTTTCCGGTAGTGAAAACTCTATCTTTATATGAATCTTTGGGCGGAATAAGACAGTTAGTCGTCATCACGACAGGACCGTTGAAAGCAGCAAACTCTTTGTCCTGGAGCCACCACGAGTTTCCATAGTTGCCCACGAAGTGATCGTATTTTTTAAAAGCGGGATAGTAGTTCGCCGGAAGCATCTCGCCGTGAGTGTAAACGTCAATACCAGTGCCTTCGGTTTGTTTCAGGAGTTCTTCCATGTCTTTCAAATCATGGCCTGAAATAAGAATGCCCGGATTTTTACCCACGCCGATGTTTACTTCAGAAATTTCCGGATTTCCATAGGTTTCGGTATTTGCTTTGTCCAGAACAGCCATGGCGCTCACAGCTACTTCGCCGGCTTTCAGGACTTTGGCAATCATTTCACCAACACTGAGGTCTTTTGTGGTTGAAGCCATTCCTTCCACCAGATAATCATAAACTGATTCATCTTCGAAACCGAGAACCGCCGCGTGATCAGCGTAAGCCGCAATACCTTTGAGTCCGTAGATAAGCAGTTCACGCAAGGAACGAGCATCTTCGTTTTCTGTGGCAAGAACACCGACTGTTTCAGCTTTCTTCAGAAATTCATCTTTCGTTTCAGCGTTCCAGACGGCTGATTCGTGCAAGTCGCCGGATACGTTATACTTGTTTTTAATTTCATCACGAAGAGCTAATCCCTGTTTGATAATATCGATGAGACGATCATCATCGAAACTTACATTGGTAATAGTCGTAAAGAGAGCTTTCGCAATATAATGTCCGACATTCTTATCGACAGTTCCGGCCTTTTCCGCAACTACGGAAATTCCTTTTACCGTATGGATTAAAAGGTCCTGAAGATTTGCGGTTTCTCCTTTCTTGCCGCAAATACCATTAACGGTACACCCCTGGTTTTTTAACGTTTCCTGGCATTGATAACAGAACATACTCATAATTCTTTTCCTTTCATTATATAGACTGTCCGTTTGTAAACCGAAGTTCCTGCAGATATCTTCCCGTAAACAGGTAAGGATCACTCTTGTTTAATCATAATCAGCATCATCTTGAAGGGTTCCTCCGCCCGGACGGCATGAGGAACATTGGCCGGCATAATAACGATTTGTCCCGCCCGGGCCCTTACTTCCTCACCGCCGATGGTGATACAGGCGGCGCCGTCGAGAACGACTACGGTCGCATCGAATGGCGCCTGATGTTCACTCAGACCTTGTCCCGCGTCAAACGCGAATACCGTGACCGTCCCGGCGGTCTTATCCGTTATAGTTCGGCTGACAACGGAGTTTTTCGCATATTCCACCAGGCTTGTCAAGTCTTGTGCCTGAGCCGTTAGCTCCACATCGGCTTTGGACAGGTCGGATTGGATTGATTCAGTCATGTTCGATTCCCTTCGTGTCGGTTAATTCCAGTGGTTTGTCTGATTCTGCTTTCTCTATCTCCCTCCCAGGCTGACCGTTAACCGTAAGTTGGTCCAGGGTGATTCCCGCCAGATAGTTTTCAATCTGTCCCTGCAAAACGCTTAGTTTTTCCGTGACGGGGCAGGTGGGTTGACGGGGACAGGTGGCCAGGCCTTTCAAGCACCGGTTCAAATCTACCGGGCCTTGGACCGCTTCAATTACTTGCCGCATGGAAATCTCTTTTGCCTGACGACTTAGTCGATATCCCCCTTTGGGTCCCATGGTGCTGTCCACTAATTCTGCCTCGTGTAATTGCTGTAAAATCTTGCAGGCAAACTGATAAGAGATCTTCTGTTCTTTGGCCAACGTCCGGGCGGAAATACAGCCATTCGTCTGGCTATGGGCCAAATGCACCATCACTCGCAAGGCATAATCCGTATTCTGTCGTAACAAGCTCAAAATATCATCCTCAAGTGGTTGTCAGCAATCTGACTACTCGCCGCGCTGACACGTCGCAGCGGGCCGGAACCATCTAGGATTAGTTTAGTCCTACTTTTGGTGAAGTCAAATAATTTCT
>QNBU01000225.1 GCA_003644215.1 Planctomycetota bacterium | reverse complement strand
CTTGAGCTGAGCGCCCAGGGTGATAAGCTGTTCGATGGCCGCCGGTCTCTGGAGGTCATCCGCCACCAGAAGCGGCTGCTTGCCCTTTTTGAGCAGGATCCGGGCCAGTTTCGCCGCCGTCGTCGTTTTGCCAGAACCCTGCAGACCCGCCAGCAGCACAATCGTCGGGCCCGGCGACACATAATAGATATTGCTGTCAACCGGCCCCATCAGGCTCGTCAGCTCATCGTTAACGATCTTTATCATCAACTGCCCCGGATGCAGGCTCTCGATCACCTTGGCGCCCAGAGCTTTCTCGACCACGCTGTCACAGAAGTCCTTAACGACCTTATAGTTGACGTCCGCTTCCAGCAGCGCGGTTCGCACCTGCCGCATCGCCTCCCGGACGTTCTTTTCCGTAAGCCTCCCCCTGCCGCTGAGGCCGCGGAATACATCATTCAGTTTGTTGCTCAACGCTTCAAACAAGCGTATATCTCCCTTGCTACCGGCCGAAAATCCGACCCGCAGCGCCTAACTGTTTGTGGCAGAACAACTTACAACATTCCACCTCTATAATAGGACCTAGTATTTTAACTAAATCTATCTGCCAATGCAATCTTTAATTCGCTCTAAGTTCTTTATTTTCAATAACTGATTTATACTTCCAATTTCCGATATTTTCGCCTATATTCCACCCTCTAAGGGCAAATACCAACCGCCATGAATAAGGAGATTCGCATAATGGCAAGGCAACCAAAGAAGACAACCGTCACCATGGAAAAAATTCCCCCCGAAAAGATCCGGGCCGACATACTGGCGCTGGGGCTATTTAAAGATACGAAACGTTTGCCAACTGAGCTCGCCGCTCTCGACAAGGCGGCGGGGCAGGTCATATCGAACCTGCTCAAACTGGGTGATTTTACCGGCGCCGCCAACCAGGCGGCCGTGCTTTATAGCAATGGCTCACTCGCCTGTCGGCGCATCCTGCTCGTCGGTTTAGGCGATAAAAAATCCCTTCAGCTTGACACCCTCCGCCAGGCCGCCGGCGTCGCCGCCCGTACGGCTGACCAACTCGGCGCCGCTCGTCTGGCGATGGCTTTACAGACCCTGATTGGCGAAAAATTGGATTTGGAACTTGTCGGCCAGGCCGTTACCGAAGGAGCGATCTCGGGCCATTACGATTTCCAGGATTACCTGCCGGCCAGCAAGGATAGCAAGGAAGTACAAAATCTGCGTATATCTCTGATTGACTCGAAAGCCGCCGCGGTCCGCAAATTGAACGCCGGCAGAAAAACCGGCATCATCCTTTCCGAAGCCCAGAACCGCACCCGCATGATCGACAACAAACCCGGTAACGAGATTAATCCCCCCTCCCTGGCACGCCAGGCCCAGAAACTGGCGCGCCAGTTTGGCCTGAAATGTAAAATCTTTGACGATAAACAACTCGCCAGGATGAAAATGAATGCCATTCTCGCCGTCGGCGGCGGCTCCGCCTCTAAACCGCGTCTGATCATGCTCGAACATAACGGCAGACGTTCTGCCAAAGACTCCGCACCTGACGCTATTATTGTCGGTAAAGCCATCACCTTCGATACCGGTGGCATCAGCATCAAACCATCGGCCAACATGGAAACCATGAAATACGACAAATCCGGCGGCTGTAATGTGCTGGGTATTTTGACCGGCGCTGCCCAACTAAAACTTGCCAAACGAATCATCGGTCTGATACCAGCGGCCGAAAATATGCCTTCTCATACCAGCTATCGACCCGGCGATATTATTCGTACTTATAGCGGCAAAACCGTCGAGGTTCAGAACACCGACGCCGAAGGCCGCATGATTCTTTGTGACGCTCTTCATTATGCCGCTAAAATGAAACCGAAGGCCATCGTGGATATGGCTACCCTTACCGGCGCCTGCGTCATCGCCCTGGGCGAACACAATGCCGGCCTCTTTAGCAATAATGATCCTTTGCGTAAAGCCATCGAAAAAGCCGCCCAGGCCAGCGGTGAACCCGTCTGGCATCTGCCCAGTGATGAGAAGTATCTCGAACAGATGAAAAGCAAGATGGCCGACCTGAAAAACGTCAGTGGTCGCGAAGGCGGCGCCTGCACTGCCGCGGCATTTCTCGGTGCTTTTGTGGACGACACGCCCTGGGCCCACATTGACATCGCCGCCGTCGCCGATACCGATAAACCCAAACCCTCCCGTGCACCCGGCGCCACGGGCTTTGCCGTCCGACTCGTGCTCGAATACCTTCGGAGTGTATGAGTAAATGTCTAAAAATAAGAAAAATAATACGAATATCGATCTCTCTCGCATTGAAAATGCCGTTCGGGAAATCCTCTCGGCCATCGGCGAAGATCCCAACCGCGAAGGACTCACAGCCACTCCTAAACGAGTTGCAAGGATGTACCAAGAACTTTTTGAGGGCATGAACGATGATCCCCGCCGACATGTACAACGGGCTTTCACTGAAAATTACGACGAGATTGTCCTCTTAAAGGATATCCCTTTCTATAGCATGTGCGAACACCATCTGCTGCCCTTCATTGGCCAGGCTCACCTGGGATATGTACCGCGGGGCAAAGTGATCGGCGTTAGCAAGTTAGCCAGAATTGTCCGCAGTTTTGCCCGTCGTCCCCAGGTGCAGGAACGACTCACCACGCAGATCGCCGAATTCCTCATGCAGGAAATCGACGCCCAGGGCGTCGCCGTCGTTCTGGAAGCCAGTCATACCTGCATGACCATCCGCGGCGTCAAAAAACCCGGCGCCGTCATGGTCACTTCCGCCATGCTCGGCCTCTTCCGCAAAGACGCCCGCTCCCGCGCCGAAGTCATGAGCCTCATCCGCGGTTAATCATAACTGCAAACTCCTGAAACCACGAAGAACCCAGCGCGGCCTAAAGGCCGCAACCAAATAGGAGAATAACAGACGAATGATTTAATACAGACCGTAACTATTTTGCATTCGGAGGTTGCGTTTTTCGCATTTCGGGCTACCAGCAGGATGGAATATCGCAGGCCAAATCTTCCGCTGGCAGACGATAGGCGTTAAGCTCATCGACAGATTGACGTTCCGCAAAATCGTGATCAATACAATAATCATAGTAGGTTAGCCGTGCATGATATAAAAAAAGCACAAAAAAAACAAGTCATTACAAGATT
>QNBU01000224.1 GCA_003644215.1 Planctomycetota bacterium | reverse complement strand
GTTCTGTACATCACCCCACCAGGCCGCGTTGCGAATTGGACCAATTGGACGATCTGGGGGCTGAGCAAACATCAATGGGGCGCGGTGCATATTTGTTTCGGTGTCGTGTTTTTAGCCGCCTCCGTACTGCATATCTGGCTGAATATCAAGCCGCTGATGAGTTATTTCGTCCGCAAGGCCCAAGACACTTCAAAACTTCGGACGGAATGGATTTTTGCCCTCGCTGTTTGCGGCCTTGTATTCTGGGGTGCGCTAAAACCTTTTGTGCCGTTCAGCTCATTGTTGGAGTTAAACGACCGCATTAAAAACAGTTGGGAAAAGCCACAACAGCAGCCGCCGATTCCCCATGCCGAAACCCTGACCATCGCCGAACTGGCGAAAAAATCCGATATCGAACTGGATACGATTATCCGGAATTTAAAAGCCGCCGAAATTGAAACAGACCCTTCGGACATCTTCGGCACAATCGCCGAACAGCACAACCTTTCGCCAAACGAACTGTTTGAGATTGCAACAGGCCGACAAATCGAACGCCCCGCCAGTGAACACAACAAAGGCGGAGGCGGAAGTGGTTTCGGGCAGAAAACCCTGAAACAGGCATGTGAGGAAATCGGCATTGAATCGGGAAAAGCCATTGAAGCATTAAAGGCCGCCGGCGTCGAAGCGACAGGGGATATGCGTGTTCGTGAAATGGCCGACCAGAACAATATGCGCCCCGGTCAGATTCGACAGATACTTGAAAACCTATAGATATTCGTAAAGGAGTATAGAAAAATGGCTTGGAATATTCGTATGGTCAGCACCTATCCGCCCCGCCGTTGCGGGATCGGAACTTTTTGCAGAGATTTATCAAACGCCTTGTCGCAATTCACCGGTGAGATCGGACATATTCGCGTTGCTGCGATTGACAATAATCACGGCCCCTATAATATCCCGGTCGATCTGGTAATCGACCAGTACAGCGCCAAATCCTGGGAACAGATCACCAAAGAGATCGTCTCGCGTGCCAAAGAAAGCAACAACTCCACCGCAATCGTTCTTCAGCATGAATACGGATTGGATGTCGATGAGCAGGGCCGGGGAGACGGCTTTGGCCGCAACTTTGTAAATATGGCCAAGGCATGCACCGACAGCGGCCTGACATGTCTGGTCTATCTGCATACAGTCCTTGAGAATCCCACTGATCGACAGCGGCAGACCATCCTCGATCTGGCAAAGCACTCCAACGGATTAATCGTTACCACCGAAAGTGCAATCGACATCCTTGGATCAAAAAAATACGGCATCAGTTCATTTAAGCTCAAGCATATCGACCATGGTGTTCGAATGCACCATCCGACCCAGTTTGACCGGTTCACAATCAAGTCGGAGTTGGGAATCAACGATGTGTTTCTGGCTACCACGATGGGATTGCTTTCCCCCGGCAAAGGCGTTCAGTACAGTATTCAGGCCTACGGGAAATTTATCCACGAATCCTGCACCCCGGCTCAACGACGGCACATTGTCTATCTGGTCGGAGGGCAATGTCATCCGGATTTCGTCAAGGCCGATGACGGAAAGTACTATCGCAAATTCATGGCCGAGATCGACAAAGCCCTTGAAGAGGCGGATGTGAAATGGTGCAGGGCCAGCGCGATTGACGATGTCGATTGGTTTGAGAATGACATCGTTTTCCTGGATATGTTCCTCGACGAAAGCACCCTCCTGAAGTTTTACGGTGCGAGCAATGTGATGATCCTGCCATATCTGAATACTGAGCAGATATCCAGCGGCATCCTCGCCGACACCATCGGCTCCGGCCGAGTGGCCGTTGCCACCAAGTTTCGCTACGCCCTTGAATTGATTTACTCCAATAAAACCTGTCCGCCAGGGATGACTATCGGTCGCTTTGCTCGCGGTATTTTGGTCGATCCGGGCGATGCGAGCATCGAGCAAATCGCCAAAGCACTGGACTTTCTGGTGTTCGAGAAAGGAAAACGACTTCGGATGGAAAAACAAGCTCACCAGCGGGGCTATCAGATGCGATGGGCCAACAGTGCCTGGGCGTTGGCGCAATATATTGAGTTTGTCAGCGAGGACAAAGAGATCACCACCGGCCGCGGGATGAAGTTCCTGCGGGAGAAAGATTCACCGCTGATGCTGGAACCTAAAACCAAATAACTTTTAATCAAAAGATGGATAAAAATATGAATAAATTCTGCCAAAGTTGTGGTATGCCGATGAAAAAAGACCCCCAAAACGGGGGAACAAATTCGGACAGTAGCAAAAACACAGAGTATTGCAGTTATTGTTATCAGAACGGCAGTTTCACCGCACCGGAGATCACAACGGCACAGCAGATGCAACAATTCTGTATCGAAAAATTGAAAGAAACGGGAATGCCAAAAATTATCGCGTGGTTATTGACGCGGAACATCCCAAAACTGAAACGCTGGACTGCACGATAAACTATCTAACTCAGATACGATGCTGCGGGTTAAGACGGGTTAAGGATGTCCTTGTAATCAGCACAGAATTGTTTACGCTGGCAGGCCGGACAGAATTGGCCCATCCAGACCGCATCGAACTGGTTCATGATCGCTTCGATCATCTCCAAATCCGTCGTGATGATCCCGGACTCAAAATTACGCCGGTTGGACGATTTGGCCCCCATCCCCGCCCCGGTCAGGTTAGCACTGCCGGAGTAAGCAAACCGGCCGTCAATGACCACACACTTAAAATGCACACGCGGACACAGCAGCCGTTCCATCCCGATAATGAGGTTCGGGCATTTGTCAAAGTCGTCCCGAAACCGCTTACCCGGTTCCTTGGCGTGGATGAGCCGAATCGAAACCTGCCGTTTGATCAGATCGGAAAGAACTTTCAGGAACGGAACCATCCGCCGGTTTGAGTCCACATGCAAGTCCTTGATGTCGCTGGTGCCAATCCAGATAAAATCCGATGCCTTCGGCACACGCTCCTGCAAGACCCGCTCATAAATCTGGCGGTCTGTAATAAATTCCGTCGCGGCCATAAGCTACTCTATCACCTGCGCGAACGCGGCGTGCAGATTTTCCATGATATCCGTAGCGATCACACTGATCTGTCCGTGGATTGCCGAAGCCACATCGCCGGCAAATCCATGACTGTACACGCCCAGCACCGCCGCATCG
>QNBU01000223.1 GCA_003644215.1 Planctomycetota bacterium | reverse complement strand
ACCCTGATGCCAAATGGCAGCGGTGTATCGTTCATTTTTACCGCAACGTTTTCAGCGTTGTACCCCGTGGAAAAATGAACGAAGTGTCCAGGTGTTAATAATTCCTTTTCGCTCCCAGAAAACCATCCATAAATCCCACGCTTTTTTACCAGTTTGAGAAAAACCAGGCAGAATAAATCAACAATATTCTTGAAGGTGTTTTTGGTTCTCCGGCAGCAGGAACCGCCTATGCCTTAGATCCTCTCCCCCCTTGGGGGGAATAAAAGGGGGGACATGTGTTATTCTTATTTCGACTAAAAAAAGGAGAAAACACATGCCCACACCCTTTAAAGCGATGTTATTCTTTCTTTCAGAAATTGCCAAGGAAAATCACAACCAGGAGCCTTCCTGCCCGACCTGCGGGGAACGCTATTGCATTATCAAACACGGGTTTTATCGGCGTTACCTTTTTTACGGTTCTGAGATGATACCCATTCAGCGTCATTGTTGCGGTAACCCGCTTTGTGATCGAAGAACCTTTTCCTGCTTACCGCACCCGTTCTTGCCGTTGATCCGGTTGCCTTTGTGTGCCCTGAAAGCATTGCTGGACATGGTCCGGGATTTTAAAATGAGCATCGCAGCCGTTGCCCGCGCCTTGCGCATGCACTGGCCAACAGTTAACCGAGCCTTGCAAACAGGGCGAAAGCTGTTTGCTTGGTTAGGCCGGCAAGCCGCTGGGGCCTCATGGAGGCCATCTGCCTGCCTTGATCCGGATCAACATTGGCAGGAGTTCATCATTTCAATTTCTTACGCTTTTTACCCCGATCGTTTTTGAAAATCGGCCACCCACACAAAACGTCTATTTATGCCCGGGCTTGTTGCCTGTTAAGGCTGAGACCAAACTAATTAAAGGAGGTCTCAAGCGTGAAAAAGCCATCAGAGGAAAAAGCCCCGGACATTGGTGTGTGGCGCTATGGAATTATCAGTGCCTTGTTGCATATAGCTCCGGATGACGGCCCGTTGTACTTGAATCTCGAATCAATGGCAGCTCGGCCCTATTATCACCCGGACGGCAGGCAGGTTCATTACAGCCCCGAGACGTTGCGCAAATGGCTCTACCGCTTTCGTCAGGGTGGGTTACCGGCATTGTCGGACAATCCCCGGGTGGATAAGGGCACGCATCGTATTCCGGAAACACTCACCGAGGCCCTGTTTGCTCTGAGACGGGAGCATCCCCGGTGGACCGTATCACGCATGCTCGATCGGCTGGTAAAAGATCAGTTGTGGAACAAGCGTACACCGTCAAGATCATCGTTATATCGGTATGCCACAGCGCACAACCTTGGGCGTGATCCTCACCTGAAAGCCAAGCGAGCCCCCAGGTCTTTTGAATTTGCTAATTTCGGCCAGATGTGGATCGCAGATTTCATGCACGGCCCGCGACTATGGGTCAACAAGCGAAAAAGAAAAACCTATTTGCATGTCATTATCGATGATGCCAGTCGCTATGTGGTCAGCGCAGGATTTTACCTTGCTGAAAATGTTCAAAGTCTTATCTGTGAGCTGATGGGTTGTGTACGAAAGTTCGGCATCTGCCAACGGTTGTATACCGACAATGGTGCTAGTTATGCCAGCCGGCATCTTAAAATTGTTTGTGCGCGTCTCTCGATCCATCTGCACCACACCCCGCCATACACACCACAGGGCCGGGGGAAAATCGAACGCTATTTTCGAACAGTCCGCGATCAGTTCTTGGCCACGGACAAGTCAAAAACACTTCGGCAGATAAACAAAGCATTCAACCAATGGTTGGCCGATTACCACCGTAATATCCACAGTTCTCTAAAATGCTCCCCGTTGCAAAAACGAATGCAGATAGAAAACGTGTGCCGAACTGTGCCCGAAGTGGCCAATATCGAAGCCTTGTTCAGAACTGAGAAACGATGCCGGATTTACACTGACGGCACCGTACATCTGCTTAAAAAACGTTTTGAAGTTCCGGATTATCTGCCGGGAGACAGGGTAAGCGTTTACTACCTGCCGTGGGATCTGTCTCAAGTCTACTACGGCGATGAGATGAAACCAGCTTGGCCTCTTGATACTGTGGCCAATGCTTATCGCTTCGAGAACCCGATTTAAACAAAAAAAGGAGGTGTATCAATGAAACCCAAAAAGCATATGTCAATCTCTGAGTTCTTCGATTTTACCCATCCCCCCTTTGGTGACACCTACGCTATTAAAACCGTATTTTTAACACAAAGAGACCGACGCATCACTCGTCAGAGCATAAACCTGATCCGTCAGGGAAAAAGCTTTGCCTTGACCGGACCTTCCGGCAGCGGTAAATCAACCTTAATTCGACATGTCATCAACAGCCTTGATCCCAACAGTTACCGAGTCTGCTATATCCATTATGGGGGATTGCAGCGAAGCGGTATTTTAAAGGCAATTGCCGACGAATTGGGAATCAATGCCGGCGGAAGAGCGTTGCCGCTACTGGTAAAAATCCAAAAGTATATTTTTGCCCTGGGCTCCCAGGCTAAACCGCTCTATCCGATTTTTGTTATCGATGATGCCCAGCTAATGGAACCCGAAGCCCTGATGGACCTATGTTCGCTCACCGTCAGCCCGGCGAAAAGAACCATCTCGGCATCCATCGCTCTGGTGGGCGATGAAGCTCTTGCGAAAAAACTCGCACTGCACGCCATGACCCCGATACGGACCCGAATGACGGTTATCTTTAATCAACAATCGCTGGATGAAAAAGAAAGCGAGGCTTTTATCGCCTTTAGACTGAAAACGGTCCAAGCGGATGAAAATTTGTTTGACCCTGATGCCCTGTCTCTGGTTTGTGCCAACTGCCGCGGCAACCGCCGACAGATCATGAACATGGGTACGTTGCTCTTAGATGAAGCGTTCTATCGCGAAGAGAATACCATCGGGGCAAACCTGATCTACGAATCGGATCTTTTTGATATTGCCGAGTGAAACGGATGCGCGCGCGGTGGGAACCCGGCGCAAAGGGATAGCTCGGTGCGGTAGACTGCTGTCTACTCCCAGTGCGGGCCTGGGTAACTCCAGGCCCGTTTGGTATTTTAAAGCTGGAATCCTCTGGGATTGAAGGGAAAAAAATCACAGATTTGCAGGGTTGCGCGGATTGTCTGAAGAGAATT
>QNBU01000222.1 GCA_003644215.1 Planctomycetota bacterium | reverse complement strand
GGTAGATCGATCATGCTGTCATCGATTTCAAATTCGTTTGGCATTTTAATTTTCGGATAGCCGATCCCCATCATATTTTTCATGTCCCGCGGGTCGGTAATCTCACCCATGATGGCCGAGGCAACCGCCGTTTCCGGACTGACCAGATACGCCTGGTCGCCTTTGGTGCCGGTGCGTCCGGCGAAGTTTCGGTTAAAGGTTCGCAGCGAAACCGTCCCGTCGGCGGGTGAGAAGCCCTGCCCGATGCACGGCCCGCAGCCGGATTCAACAATGCGAGCGCCCGCGGCGATCAGTTGGCCCAGCGCCCCGTTTTCAGCCAGCATCCCCAGCACCTGCTTGCTTCCTGGGGCGATCCCCAACTCGACCGATGGGTCGATTTTGCGTTCTTTGAGCGTTTCGGCCACCATCATCATATCGGTAAAGCTGGAGTTGGTGCAGCTTCCGATGACAACCTGATTGATCTTGCGGCTGGCGATCTCAGCAATCGTCGCGATATTATCCGGGCTGGACGGACACGCCGCCATCGGCTCTAGTTGCGACAGATTGATCTCGATAATGCGGTCGTAGGGGGCCTCGTGGTCGGCGTGCAGGGCTTCGTACGCCTCTTGGCGATCTTGTGCCGCCAGAAACTGCCGTGTCTTTTCATCACTGGGGAAGACGCTTGTCGTAACGCCCAGTTCGGCACCCATATTCGTAATCGTCGCTCGCTGCGGTACGGTCAGCGACTCCACACCGGGGCCAAAGTACTCGACCACGCAGCCGACATTGCCCTTGGTGGTCAGAATACTCAGCAGTTTCAAAATGACATCCTTGCTGGCGACCCAGTCGGTCAGTTTGCCGGTCAGTTCGACGCCGATGACTTTTGGGCAGGTCATATAGAACGGTCCGCCGCCCATCGCGACGGCGACATCCATCCCGCCGGCGCCGATAGCGAGCATTCCGATTCCGCCGCCGGTAGGGGTGTGGCTGTCGCTGCCCAGCAGCGTTGCACCCGGTCGGCCAAAGCGTTCCAGATGAACCTGATGGCAGATGCCGTTGCCGGGGCGTGAATGATAGACTCCGCTCTTGGCGGCGATGCTTTGCAGATACAGGTGGTCATTGTGGTTTTCCGGGCCGAACTGGCTCATATTGTGATCCACATAGCTCACCGACAGCTCGGTCTGGGTGCGGGCGGTTCCCATCGATTCGAACAGCAGAAACGCCGTCGTGCCGGTCGCGTCCTGGGTCAGCGTCTGGTCGATGCGGATGCCGATCGGTTCGCCGGTCTTGAGTTCGCCCTCAATGAGGTGTTTTTGCAGGATTTTATGCGTCAGTGTCTGTGCCATTTTTCAGTCCTTAGTCTTGCAGTCAGTTGGTCGGGTGCCACCTTCAAGCATTAGCTTGTGGGTGTTTGAGCCATTTATAGTTCTAAGTCCCAAAGTTATCACAAATCCGCTCTAAAAACAACATATTCTCTCAAAACACGCATTTTTCGACCGGTTTGTATGATTGTCTTGACAACCGCCAACGCCGGAATATACTTTTGTAACACAAGGGGTCTGTGATATGAGAGTACAATTTTATCGGGAGCGAAGTGGTAATGATAAAGACATCGGTAAAATCCAATGTCGTGTTGATCGGGATGCCGGGGTGCGGCAAGAGTACGGCGGGGGTGCTGTTGGCCAAGCGGCTGGGACGGTATTTTCTGGATACGGATGTATTGATTCAGGCCGTCGAGGGCAGGACACTCCGCGAGATTATCGCTGAAAAAGGAATGGACGGTTTCTGTGATGTCGAGCGAACGCATGTCGAGTGTGTCGATATCAAAAACGCCGTCATCGCCACCGGCGGCAGCGTGGTTTATTACCCGTCTGCGATGCGGGCGCTCAAAGCCGAGGGGGTGATTGTGTATCTGTCGCTGTCTTTGGCGGAGTTGGAAAAGCGGCTGTCCGATCTGGGCAGGCGGGGCGTGGTCATCGAACCAAACCAGACTCTGTCAACGCTGTATGAAAAACGCATCCCGCTCTATGAGCAGTGGGCCGATGTTACCGTCGATCTTTCCGGCCTGAATCATGAGGCCAGCGTAGAAGAGATACTCAAGAAAACAAGGGGCCATGATAAACCGAAACTCTAATTGCGATTTAATTTGGTTCGGATGATTTCGGCGCGAAGGGTGTCTCGTTGGTCGGCGTCGAGGATTTTCCCGGCCCGCAGTTGCAAATGTGCGGGTTGAGTTAGCATAAACAACTCGTTGACCGTGGCGATGTTGATGTCTTTAACCCGACCCAGGTTTACCCCCAGCCGGACATTGCTCAGCAGAAACAGGGCCTCTTGTGAACTGATTAAGTGTGCATTGCGGAGAACGCCCAGCGCCCGCTGGATTTTGTCATCCAGTGCGTGTGGTTTTTTGCCGAGCAGGGCCTTTCGCGACTCGGTTTCGTAGGCGATGATCTTAGGGACGATGACGGCCGAAAAGGTTTCAATGATCTGCTGCTCGCTCAGGCCGAGTGTGATCTGATTGGACAATTGAAAAAAGTCTCCGACGGCGTCGGTCCCCTCGCCGAAGAGGCCGCGCACGGCCATATCACAATCGTGGGCGGCGGTGATGAACTTTTCGATTTGGCCGGTCATCTTCAAAGCGGGCAGGTGCAGCATGACCGAGACACGAAGTCCTGTGCCCAGGTTCGTAGGGCAGGCGGTCAGATAGCCCAATCGGCGGTCAAAGGCGTAATCGATCTTTTCTTCTACCAAATCATCAATCCGGCCAAGTCGCTTCCAGCAAGTGTCCAAATCCAGACCGGCGGCATACACCTGCATCCTGAGGTGGTCCTCTTCATTGATCATCGCGGTAAACGATTCGTCTCCGGCCAGGACAACACTGCGTGGGCCCTTGCCTTTGGCGTGGCGGCGGCTGATCAGATGGCGTTCGGTCAGCAGATTCCGCTCGACATCCGAGGCGTGATCGATATCGACACACCAGACCTTTTCGCCAAGGTCAATTGACAGCAGGGCTTCCTTGAGACGGTCGTGAAGCTGCTGCTGACGCTCGGTGGACAGGCACGGCAGGAATTCATAGCCGGCGACATTGCGGGCCAGCCGGATGCGTGAGGAGATGACGATGTCGGAAACGGCGTTCGAGCCGCCGCTGAACCACGAACTGGGATAATTGCATAGG
>QNBU01000221.1 GCA_003644215.1 Planctomycetota bacterium | reverse complement strand
CAGCGACTGGCCTGGGTATAGTGTCCCATAGCGCAGACCCGGATCGCCCAGCCACGCATAAGCCGCGCCCCACGAACTAACGTGGGTCGGGAGGATCGTGGTCGGGGTTTCGGCGGTTACTTGGCCACCAGGTGTGCGGCGAGTTACGGGCGGGTTGTCCGCTTGGATTGTCATGATGGCCTCCTAGTGATTGCTTTCTTCATACCAGCCGGCGATCAAGCAGCCAGGATTCGTAACGCCAGAAATATTCCTGATCTCCAATATGTATTCAGTGCTTTGCTTGAGCAGCCATTCCTCGACCTCTCGCGTCTTGCCGCCTGCTGCTCTGTTGTTAGTGCCACCGGGGATTATGAAATCATCTATGATAGTGCCGCCTGTATATGTAGCGGTGTGCCTGACAACGACCTCGGCGGTTTCGCTGGATGTGCGTTTGTTGTTTATTGCGGTAACAGTCGTGCCGCCCGCAGAGATCGTTACATTCTCGATCAGCTTTGCTCGTGCATCGCCGCCCATCGTGGCTACAAACGAAAAGTGCGGATACTTTGTAGCCCCCGTTGTGAACCGCAGCCGAATAAACCCGTCATCGGCGACCGATTCATCTGCAAAGGCCACGGTGAAATATTCACCCTCGTGGATTTCGCTATGCACGATATCGATCATCTTGACCGCACCAGTTATATCATCGGTCGGTTCTATGACTTGTATCTGGCCGGGGTTTGTGGTTGTGAAAAGTTCGTTTTCGTCTGAATCGACCAGGATCGCACAAAGTAGATCGGCGATCCGCTGGGGGTCTGAAAGTGCATTTGTTATGAGACTGCGCAGGGTTGTTTCCCCGCCTTGTTTTTTGTCTATTCCATCCATTGTTAAACCCTCCTTTTTTTGTGATCATAATTTTAATAACTCGCAATTTAGCCCCATGTTACAAAGTCGCTCGATTATCACGGCTGCATATTTGGGTGCAATTTCCATTCCGTATCCGATGCGGTTGATTTGTTCGCAGACTATCAATGTACTGCCCGATCCGCAAAAAGCATCATAAACAATTTCTTTTTCCCTGCTACTATTCAAAATGTGCGCAACGATTAAAGACAGCGGCTTCATTGTCGGGTGATATGCATTCCGAGATGGGCGGTCAATTTCAAAAACCGAGTCTTTGTTTCTTTCACCGTACCATTTGCGATTTTTGCCCTTCCATCCGTAAAAAATGCCCTCGTGCCTTAAATGATAATCACAGTGCCCAAACACAAACAAGTTTTTTACCCACACCAGGTTTTCGTGAAAATGCCAACCTGTAGCAACAAAAATGTTGCCAAAAACCAACGATAGCGCACCCGGCGGGTGCGCTATATAAACAGCCGCGCCATTTTGCAAGATACTATCGGCACAATCAAAAGCGTTCTTCAGTAATTCAGGTAACACATTCGCTTTATCATTTTTGATAGTTATACCGTTCACGCCGCCGACATATTCCACACCATAAGGCGGATCAGTCCACATCATTTCGGCGACCTCTCCCTCCATCAGCCGCCCCACATCTTCCGCGTTAGTAGAATCCCCGCACATAACCCGATGCCGCCCACACTGCCAAATTTGCCCTCGCTCAACTCCCCACTTTTCAAGCAATTCCTCGGCCTTATCGACCTGCGCATCATGATCTTCTGCCGCTTCCGCATCATCCTCAAACTCAAACCCTTGCAGCACCAGTTCTTCAGTATCAAAGCCCCAGCCGATCAGCTCCTCGTCAATCTCCCACCCCTTGAGCATTTCAAAATCAAATTGCCCAGTCGTTCCCCGATGCAAGTACACGGTCAACTTTTGCCATTCTTTTTGCGTCAACGGTCGCGAGGGAATACGCAGATCGGCCTTGAACTCCGGGCCAAATTTCTCGATCCATTTTTTCAGTCTTTGATGACCATCATTAAGTGTCCCGTCGGGATTTGCCAACAGCGGGATCGGTTGACCAAACTCAAAATAGGAGTCGATCAGCCTTTCGCCCTCCGCTTCGTTTATAAAACGGGGATTGTCTGGGCGAGGTATTAGCTCGCCCAGCGTTTTTGTTTCGCTTATCCAAGTCAGCGGGTTGGTCATTTTATTATGATCCTAACTTTTATCACACCCGCCCCCGATACTTCCTAGCCCCCGACGAAGTAGGCACCGCCCCGCCCTGGCCCCCAGCATCTGGTCGCCGGAGCTTTGCGAGCCTGACCATTGCGGCCTCGCAGTACACTTTTGCATGGTCGTAGTGATCCGCTTTTCCCGTTTTGGGGTATTTGTAGACTGTTGTACCGTCTGCCTCGATAACCGCGACCTTGACCTGCACGGTCATCTGTTGGATGAAATCATCGATCAGCTCAACGGTGCGGGGTAGGCTATCTACCTGGTTTTCTATGTTTTCGTGGGCCTCTGTGATCCCCGTTGCCCTGGCGATACTGACCTTTTGCTTTTTCATATCAAAAGTACACCAATCCGCGCCGGGCATGTCTTTGCGATACGTAGCCAAAAAAACGCGACCTCGGTGCCGCCGTGCGAACTGCCGGTCGGCGGTCAGTTCTGGCCCATCATCGCACACGCACACACGGACATTGTACCTTTTCATCAAAATGTCGAGATCGGTCCAATTCTCGACCGTCCCGATTTTGAGCGTCTTGTGTCTGTTGTCTGGCATAATTTCCATAATCCAATAATTGAGAGTGTACCCTACGTCAACACCCATTGCCGACCAGGTGCCAGTGTCGGCCATTTCGTGATCATCTATACAGGCGCGGATCAGGTCGCGGGTCAGTCTGGCCCCCTCCGGTTCGTGGGGCAGACCCATATCTTCATTCCAAAATGCCAACAGATCGGCCATTTTGGTTGACTGGCTACGCGCCCACATTTCGGCCAAATCTACCCGAGGGCTGACCAGTTTCGACATCCAAAACCCCACGACCGGGGCATCTGGGTTACGAGCGACCAGTTTCACGCGGCCTTGCTCCCAGATGGTCAGGCGGTCGATCTGGCCCTTGCAGAGCGGACACCACAGGCCGATCACCCCTTCTCGATTTGCGGCCAATTCCCAGGTTAGCCAATGCCAGCTTTGGCAACGTTGGCATTGTATCTGGTGTTCGTGCTGGGTCGTTTTGACGTATTCGGCATCTATGCCCACACCTGGAAAT
>QNBU01000220.1 GCA_003644215.1 Planctomycetota bacterium | reverse complement strand
TCGTTTTTCAAAACAAATCTTGTGCTCAACTGTACAATCTACAAACTGACAACTATGAAAAGAAGAATCTGTAATCTTTAAAAGAATACTATACTAATTAGGAGAACAATGTGTTCAAAAAAACAACACTGCTTGCGATACTCGCAAGTGCTTGTTTCGCAATACATGCGAATGCCGCAGAGGACGTCAAAAAGGAATTGAAAATGTTCGATTACGACGCACTGCATAAACAGGAACTGAAAGCAATCTTACAACCTGTCCGCCCCGGCATTCCCGGCAAACGCCCATTCTGGAATAATTTCGCCAAGCGTTTTGTATATGCACCAGCTTTTGATTTCAAGAAGGTTGAAGGAGCCGTGAAATATCGCTTCACTGTTCTGGATAAGGATAAGTCTTATTCTTTTGAGGCAAAGGAGCCGTGGGCGGCCTTGACGCCTATCTGGGGAACTATTCCTGACGGCGGAGGGCTGAAGCTGAACGTGGAAGGAATAGCCCAAGACGGAAGTGCAGTTGGCTTGGCTGGTGAACGAAGTTTTGAGAAAGCACCCTGCTTCAAAGGACCCTACAAAACCAGCAGCATGACATACGAAGAGTCAGCAGAAAAAGGCTTCAGGGCTGTATTCGAATTGGGGCATGTTCAACAGTGGCTAAAAACAGGCACACCGGATCCAAACGAGCCATTATACGGATACCCTGCAAAGATCATGGGGGCTTTGATGCATGGATTAGTGATTTTTGCTAATGACTACGCAAAGGATGCGGATGAGGCAGAAATGGCAATCAAGATCGCTCGTATGAATGCGGATTACATCATTAAACTCAGCGACCCGCCTGGAAGACCGACGGATGCCTTGCAGGATTTTATGCCCATTACATATTGGGACGGCAAAGACCCAGACACGGATGAAATGTTGATGAAAAAAGTGTTATACCCTCACAAGCGCTACAACTTGAGGATGAATCCCCCAGGATTTGATACGGGTTTTGGATTGTGTGCTCTTTATGAACGAACTAAAGATAAAAAATATCTGGAGTATGCCAGACGCTTGGGCGAGACATATGCCAAATTACAAGGAGAAGATGGGACTTGGGGTCTTGAAATTAGCACCAAAACTGGGAAGTCTGAATCCAAGACTCGCCTGATACCCACGATGGTAATGCCCTATCTTGATCATTTGATTAAAAAATACGATATGACTCAATTTAAGGCGAGTCGTGACAAAGCCATTGCTTGGATGTTCGCTAATACTATAAAAACTTATAATTGGCAGCCACAATTCGAGGATACCAAAATCGCTAAGCCGTATAGAAACCACTCTAGCGTTGATGTTATTTTGTTCGCTTCATTCTTGATGGATCACGTGAGTGAGAATCCAGAATATTTAGCTTATGCCGAGGAATGCATGCGGTTTGCTGAGGATCAATTTATGCTATGGAGTAAAAAAGGAAATGGGGCAAAAATTGGGCCAGGCGTTCTTGAAAAATACACCTTTCCGCATATTGAACCAGCAATCGGGTTCCTTGCCTGCAAGGCATACTTGAAGCTATACAAGGCTACTGGCAAAAAAATCTTTTTGGCAAAAGCTGTCGCTCTAATTGATGGTGCCGTATCAGGACAAAAGTTTATGCACGAGAAGCACGGCTCCTGGCTGATCATGACTAGGAATGGACACTACATCAACCCCCAGCGAGAATGGGTTAATTGCAATATCTATGGCGCCATGGGAATTGCCGAGATGGACAAGGCGTTGAAAGCCATCCGCAATGGAGACAAAGAGTGGCCTTCTGAGAGAGATCGTTCTGGTAATTGAAAACCATAATAAAACCGGAGAACATTATGTTCAAAAAAACAGAGAATATAGCGATGCAAGTAAAACAAAATCTTTACTCTCCGGCGTCCTCAAGAAAGGAGATCATCTGCGATGAATTTTATACAACTTCCCGGCGGTGAATTTGAAATGGGGCTAGCCGAGTCCGGCCTCGAACCGGTACGCACAGCGCGTGTCGATGCCTTTCAGATCAGCGAAACGCCCGTCACGTGGGCGCAGTGGAAGCCCATCTATGACTGGGCACTTGAAAACGACTACCGCTTCTTGAGCGCACAGATCCAAATGGGCGGCCACCTCGACAATGCCCCCGCTCCGAAACATACGCCCGACGAACCGGTCACACGCGTCACCTGGCTTGATGCCGTCGTTTGGTGCAATGCCGCTTCGGAAATGGAAGGCCTTACCCCTGTCTACTACACCGACGAAAAGCACGAATCGGTTTTTCGCGGTGGACTGCTCAACCTCTCCAACGCCTTCGTGAACTGGACGGCCAATGGCTATCGCCTGCCAACTGAGGCCGAGTGGGAAGCCGCCTGCCGCGCCGGAACCACCACCCGCTTTTTCTGGGGCGACGGCATGGACGGAGACTTCTGCTGGTTCGATCAAAACAGCGACGGCACCACCCACCCCGTCGCGCAGAAAAAACCCAACGCATTCGGGCTCTACGACATGACCGGTAACATCTGGGAGTGGTGTTGGGATCATTTTGCACCGACCGAACAAATCGTTGAGCACACCGACAACTTTAAAGGGCCGGACGAAGGCGACCAGCGCGTCGTGCGCGGCAGCAGCTTCAACTTTAATGCGTGGCACGCCCGTGCGGCCTACCGCACCAGCGACCGCGCCTCCCTCATCGAACCGTGGCACGGATTCCGTGTCGCAAAAAACAACCCGTAGGAAAACAAATGTCCGATCTTCGAGATTTTATCATGCAGCACCCGCTCTTTGACTCTCACGAGCATCAAAGCGAAAACGGATGGGAATGGGACACGCTGGATCATACCGCGTTCTGGGGCTACCTCGGTCAGGATCTGGGCAATGCAACCCTCCCGAATTCGGAAGCGATGAGCGATGCCCAAAAGTGGGATGCCGCGTCCACCACCGGCTACGGTCAGGCCGTTGACATGGGATGCCGCACCCTGCTGAATATGCCCTACGACATCCGGCAGGCCGAGGCCATCACCGACGCATTGCAGGCATGGCTCCATAAGCGGCGCGGCACCGATATCCACCGCCATATTTTCAAAGAGCAGATCGGGTGCACCGCCGTCATCGCCGATATCAACGACGACCTGTTGACCCCGCCAGAAACCCTGACCAACCCGCATGTACCCGACTATATAC
>QNBU01000219.1 GCA_003644215.1 Planctomycetota bacterium | reverse complement strand
CTCCGCATGAAACAGCGGATGGCCTAACCCTTCGACAAGCTCAGGGCAGGCCCTTCGATAAGAAGAAACTGCCGATAAAAAAGCGTCCCTTCCGGGGCACTTTTTTTGTAACCGCAAATGGGTTCATCCCGCTTCGCCAAGGCTTCGCGGGACAGGTAGAACCCACACTACATTTGTTGTAATGTAACGTCGGCTCTCAGAGCCGATCTGTTTTCCCGTGTGTATCCGTGGTTGATATTCAAACCTCTCATCCCCTCCCATCATTCTGCCGCACATCATTCTGCTCATAATCATTCTGCTTAAATGACCGCGCCCGCCGGACGCGGCTACAGCAATCCAATCAATGGTTTTGCCCTGAGCAACGCGACTCGCATGATTCTGTCGTAAATCATTTTGCCACCCCTCTCCCTTCCATCATTCTGACGTTTTTCGGACAACGTTTTCCTCGCAACCTCGGGTAAACGTTCCTACATCATCTTTGATCTGCGTTTCTCATGATTTTGCCATAATGATTTTGTCATTCTCTTTCCAATCCACCCGCGCTGAAAAAGCGGCGATACGCCTGATGGCTTTATCGCCGCACCCCAAAGTACCTTCAAAAACCTGAAAAAATACTCACGAATTCTTCCAAAAAACTATTGTCCTGCCCCCCCCTCTCCACTACACTCTCTTAGATAAGAAGCACTATTTAATGAGGAGAACCGAAATGAAAACCATGCGCCTAATAGCCCTCTTTCTGCTAACAATCGCTTTGCTTGTGCAAGCCGATTCCAACGTCGTCAGCTCAGCCAATGTGGTGGGGTATGTGCAAACAGATATCGTTCCCGGCCAATACCTACTGGCGGGTGTAAACTTCACCGCTTCGGGCGAAGAGCCTACGCTTAAAGAAGTCGTTGGTACCAATCAACTTCGTGAGGCCTCAAATTACCTCGAAGCTGATCGCGTTGTGGTGTTCGATGCCGACGCCGCAGTCTATCAGGCCTACGCCATGTATGATGGGGATCATGAGTTTTATCCCTGCAATACACTGGATGAATGGAATACCGGTTCAGCCACTAACCCGGTGCTTCCTGTTGGCTCCGGATTTTGGATACTACCCGCCAGCGGTTCTACAACAACCAACAGCATCTATCTGGACGGTGATGCGGTTCTTGACGCTTCAAAGGACATTGCTCTTCTCAACGGCTACCAGCTTATTGCCTATCCTTTTTCCTCTGATCAAGCGATTGCCACGCTAAATACATCCAATCTGACTGCACATGCAAATTATCTTGAAGCAGACAGGATCGTTACTTTCAGTACGGGCCAGTATCAAGCCTATGGTCTATATACAGATGCTAATTGGTATCCCTGCAATACACTGGATGAGTGGAATAATGCCATCGCAGAAACTGACTATGTTATTGCAGTCGGTGAAGGATTCTGGTTTATTGCCTATGGCGGCAAGACAACAACGGAACCGAATAAATATCTGGGCAATCTTTAACAGCTCACAAAACAAATCAAGGAAAGAAAAGGAACTCCTATGAAAGCAAAATGCCTGATCACAATACTGGTTCTAGGATCGGTTTCGTTCAGTTCCATGGCTGGGAACATAACGTGGGGCAGTAGAGACCTGACGGCTTTTGGCATGGAAAACGGCTGGGTGGTCGCACTTTATAAGGATACCAATCAGGACGGATGGGGCGCAACAGCCATCAACTTCGCAGACGGCTCGACAGACAGCGATGATGTTTTTCTGGAAAAAACCACAACTTTACAAAGCGGAAAAACAGGTATCAGCTGGGGCGACAACTTTAGCTTTCCTGGCGTTGGCATATCAACAAATGATTATCTGATCAGTGTTATTTTTAATAATAGCATCATGAACGACGCAACCGCTTATTGGTTTACCGATACTGCAGAAGCAAGTGGAACAGGCGATCAGGAAATCATTACCATCGGCGGAATTGACTTGTTCAAACTTCCATCGAACACTCTCGCTGATGCCACTTACTTTACAACCACTATAGTTCCCGAGCCGGCGACGGCCCTGCTGTTTAGCATCGGCGGAATGGGTGCATGGATGCTTCGTCGCAAAAACCAGCGGGCAAGAATGGAAGCTGAACTCGAAGAATAAGCGGACACCTCGGAGATGCGTCCCTACCGTTTCGACTGAAAAGCCCCGGATTTCCGGGGCTTTTTTTGTGTCGGGATTCTGAACAAACACCCCCTAAGCTTAAGATCGCAAGCATTTTAAGAAATGTCATAGCCGCATTTTTTTGGAGGGTCGTCGGCCTCGGCGACCACGGACAGCGAGGCCGCTGTCCCTCCAGAGCAAGCTATCAGCTACAGTTTTTCTAAGATCACGAAGTTTGATTTCTTCGCGCCCTTCGCGTCCTTCTGTTTGTATCCTCTTATTTTAAAACCGAGAGCAGGTTGCTGTAATCGTCAGTCCAAGGCCGGATATTGCGCACGGATCGTTTGTGCAACGAGTCGGCGCGGGCAATGTCTGGATGCTGCATAAATTTTTTATCCCGGCTGAGCAGAACCCACTGGGCATTGGCGCTGATTTTCTGATCCCCTCGACTTTGGATATAAGCCATCTCCAGCCCGTATGTTTTCCGCACCTGTCCAATCACCGGCAGCAGATCGAGGTAGCGGTTGGAAATGTTAACGGCAATGACGCCGTCATCGGCCAAATGCTGCAAATAAAGCGCAAAGGCTTCCAGGGTCAGAAGATGTGCCGGCGGTGAATCGCCGCTGAATGCGTCCAGCACGAGGATGTCGAACGGCACAAGGCCGCCCCCGCGCCCAGCGGGCGCAGCTACAGGGTCTGTGGGCGCGGGCGTTGACCGCGCCTCCCGTTCAAGCGAAATGCGTCCGTCACCCGCCACCGTTATAATTTCCGCTTTGGAATCGCGCAGATAGCTGAAATACGGAGTTTCTTCTGCCAGCCGGATAACCGCCGGATCAATTTCATACAGGCGGTAGATATCCCCTTCCCGTCCGTAGGCCGCCAGGGTGCCGATGCCCAGCCCAAGCACTCCAACCCGCAAAGAATCACTTTCAGCCTGTTTGAGGAGTATCGCCATCCCCACTCCGCTTTCATCTGTAAAATAGGTGGTCGGGCGCAGTTTGAGGCGCGGATGATCAATCTGCATGCCGTGGTTGATCTGCCCATGCATAAGAGTAT
>QNBU01000218.1 GCA_003644215.1 Planctomycetota bacterium | reverse complement strand
TCGAAATTACCGAGTCGGTTCGCGGCTCATGGCATACCACCGGTAAACTGACCCAGCGCAATATGGATTCCGGCTATGATGACGGCATTGTAACGCCGTCGATCATCGGCGGCTATTGCCAAGAACCGCCGGTATCCCGTACAATGCCAACCTTTGACGGTCTGGACGAACTCGGCATCAAGGTCAAATACACCATCAGTTCGGTCTATCTCGAAAACGGCAAGCTGAAAAAGATCGCCGGGACTAAAAGCGCTGTCGAGCCGACCCTGCATTTCCCAGCCATTATGAAAAACATCGAAGCCGAAGCCATTAACAAATACAACTATCAAATTCGATAAATCCGTAACATGTGCGGAGCTTTTACGATTTCCCCTGTATTAACCGGCAGAGTTGCGCATATTGGGTGAAATGGCAGAATATACACATCCGGTTTTTTCGTTTCCCAACGCACAGAGTTGGCGGCTAACAGTTCATATTTTTATCACATCTTCAGGCCGGGCCAGGCATCCTTTCGGGAGTTTTGACAATAGTGAATCAACAAAGCGGTGTGTCCCGATGGTATCCGGGGCGTGAGCGTCAGAACCATAGATCAGTTTCACGCCTGCATCCAAGGCAATTTCGTAGATATGATGCCATTGCCCATGCCATTGAGCCGCGACACGGCAACCGGTCAACTCGTTCATCTCCCAAGCTATGTTGCTATTTGCCGAGAGGGCCGCCGCTTCTTCGAAGACTTTCATCGCATCGTCAAAAAAAACATCTAAATCAACCGCACTGGCCAACAACCTGCCCGGATGGGCGAGCGTATCAATCGCCGGATTACTCACGACGCCCAACAAACTCGACGCCCAATGCTCCATAAACTCCTCAGCAGGCAGCGCATTATCCTCGGGGCCGCGCGGATAGTTGCCTACGGTCGGCACATAATGAAACCCGGCAATCACATAATCCAGCCCGGTGAGATTATCCGTTACCAGCCGCCCGTCGGTGTGGCTGTAGTCAACATCTACCTCGGCCCCGACAAACACCTCAAGCCCGGTTGCAACCCGTGCGACATCGTCGCGAATCGTCTGGATAACGGCATGGTCCTTGTTCGCAAAGATATGGTCCGTAATCGCAATTGTTGATAGCCCCAATGCCTCGGCCTGACGCAAAATCGTCTCGACCGTCATCGGTGCTGCGTGGCCGCAATAGGCAGTGTGAATATGTAAATCGTAATCAATCATGATGCGTTGCTTCTTAAATTCGACTCTTTTCTTTGGTTCACTGTGATCAGCAGCAACGACAGCACAAATCCAACGGGAATGCAAAAGACAATCGGCCCGGTGCCAACATGCTTGGCGATCGGCCCTAAGATCATTGGAAAAACACATGCGATCAGCCAGACGCCCCCGACAACCCATCCCATACGATGGCCCAGATTGGCTCCCTCGCAACTCCTGGCGATACTGACCAATATCGGATACACCCCAAAACAAAAAAAACCCCCCGTAAACAACAAACCCAACGCCCAGCGGTGAGGTATCCAAAACAGGTACGCTATGATAAACGGAATCCCCGCCGCCAGCATCCAACGGACCATCCTGAATTCGCTAACCCGATGCGCCCACCTGGACATCACGACAGCACCAATGCCGCCAGCAACACTCAGAACCGACACCGCCAAACCGCCCTCTGTCAGATCGACCCCTAACTGACGGACATGCTGCGGGATAATCCAGGCAAATACCGTCATTGAACCAGCAATCAGCGTGGCAATCGCAATGATCAACCAGAATGAAGGAGACGATTCTTCGGAATGCGATTGCCGACTCTTGGATTGTGGTTCTTCGACGGCAAGCCGCACCCGAATAATTAGTATAACCCCTAACACGATTACCGATGCGATACAAAAAGGCATCAGGCATCGCAAGCCATAAGCCGCATATAGATAGGTGCTAATCCAACCGCCAAAAGCAAATCCGGCCACGCCCCCGGCCATAAACACAGACGAACTGACCGCCGAGGAAATGTTATCTAAACGATGAATCGCCCGCAGGGCTTCCGGATGTGTTATACCAACACCTGCACCACAAATAATTGCGATCAGACAAAGCCAAAGCAGCGTTAAGCTGTTCTGCGGCACCACTGCAAATAATGCAATCGCACAGACAAACAGAAAACCAGCATACAAAAACAGAGGGCGATCTTTTTTCGGGCGTATGTGGCCGATAGCTATTTGAATCCCATTGGCCGAAATGAGAAACACTGTCAGCAACACCGCACCCGCCGCGACACTTAGCCCAAACAACTCCTGAAACGCCGGCAAAACCGTATGCATCAAGCCCGGAAAACAATCCAGCACAAAATGCGCTGCCGTCAACACGAGCAATTGAACCCACTGCCCGCGGTACTCATTTTGTGCTGGCGGGGGCTGTATCACATACTACTCCGCCGGCTCGAAAGTCTTGCCCGTCAGCTTTTCGTAGGCCTCAATATATTTGGCCGATGTTTTTTCGATGATTTCAGCGGGCAGTTCGACGCCATCGCCGGATTTGTCGAAATTAATTTCTTCGAGGTAGTTTCGCACGAACTGCTTGTCAAAACTTTCCTGATCACGACCCGCTTCGTATTTATCCGCTGGCCAGAACCGTGACGAATCCGGCGTGAGTACCTCGTCGATGAGGATGATCTTGCCATCCACCTGGCCCCATTCAAACTTGGTATCGGCCAGAATGATGCCCTTTGAAGCCGCATAGTCGCTGGCTTTTTTGAAAATTTCGATGCTTTTGTCCCGAATAAATGCGGCGGCCTCTTCGCCGATCAATTCGACGCAGGTGGAAAAGTCAATATTTTCATCATGGGCGCCCAGTTCGGCCTTGGTTGAGGGCGTAAAGATCACTTCGGGGAGTTTTTCGCATTGTTTCAGCCCCGCAGGCAAATTGATCCCGCAGACGGTGCCTTCACGCTGGTATTCCTTCCAGCCGGAACCGGTAATATACCCACGCACAATGCACTCGACCGGAAGTACTTTGGTCTTTTTAACCAGCATCGTCCGACCGGCGAGTTGTTCAGGATAGCAGCAAAACGGGGAAGGGAAGGCCTTTACATCATTGCTGATTAAGTGGTTTTCAACAACGCCGTCGAGGAATTCAAACCAAAACTTCGATATATCCGTCAAAACCTGCCCTTTATGCGG
>QNBU01000217.1 GCA_003644215.1 Planctomycetota bacterium | reverse complement strand
GCGTTTGGGGTGACATGGGTGGTGATCAGGTAATTCGTATCTTTTAAGTAACTCCAAGCCGGAACTAATTGAAAGCCCAAGCTCTGAGCTTGTTTGTGAAGATACTGTAGTTTTCGTTCCTTATTGAATTTTTCCCGTTCTTCAATGATACTTTTATCATAAGGGATTTGATATTTAACCATGGCATAAATTATACGGGCGAGTTTATGAGCGGCGGCCGTAGTCGCTTTAGGCGTCCCATGACGCGCTTTCATTTTTCTATAGTAGTCGCCAAGATATGACTGACTATGCCATAATGATTGCGCCGACATCCTGAGAGCCGTCGCCAATTTATTTTCGACTTTTCGTGTTCTGGACGACAATATCTTGCCGCCGCTGATTTTGTTGGCGGGACAAAGCCCCAACCAAGAGCTAAAATGTTTTTCTGTAGGAAATTTTAAAAGCTCAATCCTGGTCCCGACTTCGGTAAAAAAAGTATGAGCGGTTGTGGCGCCAATGCCTTCAACTTGAGTGAGATCGGTGTTCAATATGCGCGCCATGTAGCTGCCAAGATCAAAGTTCGGATCATGACTGCGCTTTTTCCGTGCTTTGGGCGCCGGGCGAGTGTATGGCTCTTGCGGCGATTTGCCATGATTTTCAATTTTTTGTAAACATTTTTCGATTTCGTGATCACAGTCGACAATCATTTTTTGGTAATGGCGATAACATTCCAGCGCTTGCTTGAGTGTAAACAGATGTTCCGGCAAATAATGCCCTATAAGTGCTTTGGCGATGATTTTTTTTTCGGCATGAATTCTGGGATCTTTCAAGTCAGCGAGCTTTCTCGGATCGCGTTCTCCCGCAAGAATGGCGTCAATGATGGCAAGACCGGTGACCCCAGTAATATCACTAATAACATGATGAATCTGGATATTCATCTGGGTGAGGGCCTTTTGCATCCGCTGGACGTGTGAAACGGCTGTTTTTACCAGATTCTCCCGATGACGCCTCAGCGTTCGTACAGCGCAAATTTCTTTCGGCGGCCGATAGGAGCCTCGCAACAAACCAACGGCATGCAAATATTGCAGCCATTGGCAATCTTGAACATCTGTTTTACGACCAGGCACATTTTTAACATGTCGGGCATTGACCAGGAGCACTTGGAAACCGTAAGACTCCAAAATTTCAAAAACCGGAATCCAGTAGACGCCTGTTGATTCCATGGCGACCGATTCAATGCCAACTTCTTTTAACCATTGGGGCGCCTTGTGAATATCCGGTGTAAAGGTCGAAAAATGGCGCACCGGGTTGCGGTCACGGTCGCCGTCTACAGCAACGAAGATTTCTTTGGCGCCTATATCAACACCGGCGGCGTTCGGTTGCAAAACAGGCATGGATTGTACTTTCTTCTGTTTTCTTTTTGAGTGTTGGGCCATGATATAACTCCTGATTTGAAAATTCAGCGGCGACCGGATTGTGCGAGAGCCAGGTAGTCTTTTAAAACGGGATTCCTAAAACATCAGGATCACCAATGGGTAAGCCACAAAATCCGGGACCATGCTGAATAACGGGCTGACAAAAGGCAACACCAATGACAGATCGGCCTACTTCGCCACTTTTAATTTGTTCCGAAAACTAATTGAAATGTACAACCACTCGAGCAACT
Source organism: Planctomycetota bacterium (assembly GCA_003644215.1). Classification (GTDB taxonomy): domain Bacteria; phylum Planctomycetota; class Phycisphaerae; order Sedimentisphaerales; family Anaerohalosphaeraceae; genus 4572-13. The sequence continues at coordinate 1,566 of QNBU01000217.1, read as the reverse complement.
TGCAGTTACTTTATAGGTTAAGCCCGTGCACGCACGGGTGAAATGCTGAATAGTTACTGGCAAAACAAGATAACTGTAGACGTGCTTAATAACAACATTATTCTTCTCTGTGCTTCTTTCAACAAAATTTGCTATATTATCTCGATACATAACAACAGGATGAGGCGATCATGAAATTGTTCAGTTGGTTTGTAATAGGAATGCTGATGAGCACTATCCCAGGTTGCAGTGACCGAGGTGCGCCGATAGCAAAGAAAAAACCACACGAGTTAACCATCCACGGTGACACGCGCATCGACAACTATTACTGGCTGTGCGAACGCGATAATCCAAAGGTGCTCAATTATCTCAAGGCAGAGAACGCCTATCGCGAAAAGGTGATGGCGCACACCAAGCCGTTCGAGGAAAAACTCTTTCAGGAAATGAAATCCCGCATCAAAGAGGATGACTCTAGTGTGCCGGCCAGGGAGGGTGAATATTGGTATTATACACGCTACGAGGAGGGCAGGGAATATCCCATATACTGCCGCAAGCATGGGTTCCTCGACGCGCCGGAAGAAATTCTTCTGGATGTCAACAAGCTGGCCGAGGGACACGATTTCTGCCAGGTGCGCGGATTCAAGACCTCTCCCGATCACAGCATCGCCTCTTATGCGGTTGATTATGTGGGGCGTAGAAAATACACACTGCATTTCATTGATCTGCAGAATGGCCAGCATCTGCCGGATGAAATCACGGAGATGACCGGGAATTTTGTCTGGGCCAACGATAACAAAACTGTCTTTTACACCAAACAGCATCCCGAGACGCTGCGCTGGGGAAAGATAGTTCGGCACACGCTGGGCGGCGATGACGAGCTGGTCTATTTTGAGGAGGATAAGACTTTCGATGCCTCCATCGGCAAAACACTGGATGATGCTTATCTGGTCATTTTCAGCGGCAGCACGCTGCAGACCGAATGCCGCATCCTTAACGCCGATTTCCCCGAGGGCGAGTTTGTCCCCTTTCTCAAACGCGAGCCCAAACATGAATACAGCATCGAGCACGGCGGCGACCGCTGGTTCATTCTCACCAACGACGGCGCCAAAAATTTCAAGCTGATGCAGACGCCGGACGATAATACCGGCAAGGAACACTGGACCACTGTGGTCGAACACAGTGCCGATGCGCTGCTCGAAGATGTGACTGTCTTTAAGAACTGGGTCATTGTTGAGGGGACGGAAAAAGCGTTGCCTTTTATGTGCGTTATCAACCGGAGGAACAACAGCCGATATGATATTGATTTTGGCGAGTCAGCCTTTGCCGCTTTTGTCGGTGAAAACCGGGAATACGACACCGACATCCTGCGCTACGCGTTCGAATCCATGAAAACCCCCAACTCGGTTTTTGATTTCGACCTGAAAACGCGGAAGAAAGAGCTGAAAAAGCAGCAACCGGTTTTGGGCGGATTTGATCCTGAGCATTATGAAACCGAGCGTGTGTGGGCTGCGGCGCGCGATGGCGTCAAGGTGCCCATGTCGCTGCTGTATAAAAAGGGCCCGCAGCACAACGGCGAAAACCCTGTGC
>QNBU01000216.1 GCA_003644215.1 Planctomycetota bacterium | reverse complement strand
ACCATGTCCCGTTTGAGAGTCAAGGTTTCCCGTGGGTTCATCCGCCAAAAGCAGCGGCGGGGCATTGATCAGCGCCCTTGCGATAGCCACCCGCTGTCGTTCGCCGCCGGAGAGTTCGTAAGGTTTGTGCTTCAATCGGTCCTTAAGGCCAAACCGCTCAAGCAACCCATAGGCCCTTTCCTGGACTTTTGGCTTCAGAACCGGCCAACCGACTGTGCTGACCGAGGCCATCGCCGGAGCCATCGCGTTTTCCAGCACTGTCAATTCATCTAAAAGATGATAGAACTGAAAGACAAAGCCCACCACTTTATTTCGGAAATGGTTCAATTTCCCCCATCGCAAGCGGTCCAATCGCTGATCCTGGTAATGGACCGACCCGCTGTCCGGCCTGTCCAACGCACCGAGAATATGCAAAAGCGTACTTTTGCCGCTACCGGAAGCACCGATGACGGCCACAAACTCCCCCTTTTTGACCGTCAAATCAACGCCGCGAAGGACTTCCAGACGGGTCTTTCCCATCTTATAGGATTTCGTAATATTTTGTACCTTGATAATTGTTTCCATAGCCGCTCTCTTATAATTGGTTGACTTGCAGACTCTGAACCGGCTTTTTACGGGCCGCCTGAAGACCGGGAACCAAAGCACCGATCATGCAGGCGAGTACTGCCGAACCGACGATAACCGCCAGCACCTTCGGCTCGACCTGATTGGGAATATCGCCGATGGCATACACCGTCCGATCCCACAATTGCCAGCCGTGGTGTGCATAAAGCCACGCTTCAAGGTCGTTAATTTTGTACAGAAATATCCAGCCCGACACACTGCCGATCAATGAGCCGATCAGTGCGATAAAAACAGAAAATAACAGGAAAATCCCAAGGATATTCGACATCGGCGCCCCTATACTTTTCAGGATGCCAATATCCTTGCTCTTATGGCTGATAATCATATAGAGTACCACAAAGATGATAAAGACCGTAATGACTCCAAGCATCAGAAACAACATTGTCATCATGGTCTGCTCTTTTTCCATCGGGGCAATCACGCTGCGGCGGTTTTGCTGCCAGCTTTGTACCCGGACATTGGAAAACAGCTCGCCGCCGGGCTTGTCAGCATTTTGTGCGACGAACGCATCCCAAAGTTGACGCACTTTGGCGACACTCGATTGAATCGACGCACCGTCAGTGAATCTGATGTGCAGAGAGCTGATTCGTTTGATCGGTGAATCCATGCCGCAGAGGATTTGTGCCTGGGCCAGCGGGATATAGACCACCGCCCCATCGACCTTAACCAATCCGCTATGACTGTCATCGCTGTAGCAAAAGGACTTCGTACTGACAAGGTCGAGTGAACGCAGCAGGCCGCCTTTGATGTTCAGCGGAAAAGCACTGATGACAAGTTCCATCCGCATCGGCTGCTCATGATACAAATAAGTTCCGTCGGAATTACGCCGGCCCAGCGGAATCACATCAATGCCCGTCACACAACCGTCTAACTGCGAGGCATACTTGGTCAAAAACGCATTTTCCGGCGTCTGCTTTTGATAGTGCAGTGTGTCGGCGAAATTTGTTACCTGCGAATGCAGTCGTGGATCGATGCCGTGTATCTCAATTCCACTGTCCCACTTATACTGTCTCAGGTGGATCAACCCCACACCCTTGGCCATTGGTGAAACGGCCTCGACATAGGACTGTTCTCCCAGAATGCCCATAAAATCTTCGTAGTAACCGAACCCCACCAGCGAATCGGATGCGATGATGCAATCGCCGGCGTAGTTGTGGTTTTTCTGCTTAAAATCCCGCAGCAGGCCGTTCATCACCGTCATCACCACCAGCACAATGAATACGCACAGCGCCACCGCAACGACCGCCAAAATCGAGATCGGCCGCTTAAAAAAGTAACGCCATGCTAACAACCATTTAATCATACTGCCAATCTACCTTTGCCACAGAGAACACAGAGGTCTCAGAGTTTATATTTTTGACACAGACTAACGCTGATTATCACTAATTCTTCTTTTATATTTTAATCCGTGAAAATCCGCGAAATCCGTGGTTTCTTTTTTTACTCATATTGTAGTGTTTCGACTGGTTTAACGCGTGCGGCTGCGACCGCCGGGATCAATGAGCCGACCGCCGCGGCGATAATCCCGGCCGCGGTAATCCACAGCACCGAACCCCAGTGCATCGTGTTGGGAATCTGCGTAAACATATAGGTACTCGCTTTCCAGAGCTTAATACCGAAGACCGACGCAATGGCTTGTTCAATCGCGTTAATGTTGTCGATAATCAGCCAACCGAGGCCAACGCCCGCCACCGCGCCGACCACGCCAACCACCGTACCAAACAAGACAAACAGTCCCGCCACCGATCCACTGGACACGCCACAACTTTTAAGCACGCCGATGTCCTTTCGTCGGGTCATCACGATCAGATAAAAAATACAGAATACCAGCAGGATAATCCCGACACTGACCAGCCCAAAGATAAACAGCAGAACGGTCATTTGCTTTCTGTATTCGGCAATGAGCTGGGCGTTTAACTGTTTAGCTGAAGTAACCGAAGCAAAGGCGTACCAATCAAAACGATTCTCGGAAAAACTTCGCCAAACGCCCCGCACAACCGCCATCGCTTTTTCTTCGTCTGCTCCCGCTGTCAGGCGGATATGGATAAGATTGGCAGCGGTTTCTTTTTCGGGATAGAGCGTCTTTGATAATTCCTCTATCGGCAGCATCACAAACGACTGGTCGAACTCATGGACACCGGTCATGGCGACATCCGTTAAATTAAACTTAATAACCTTGCGTGAAAATCGAGGTTGGGGGCCGTCCGTATTGGAACGATCCTGAACCATCGAGCCGGTCGTCAGTGCCATCCGCTGCCTCAACATCCCCTTAACGGCGTCAATATCATACTCGTCGGTCGCCTCATCCGGCTGCGCCAGTACACCGATGCCCACGATCCCGCCAACCGCATCCGGCTTACCGTCAACGGAAAATCCAACCTGCTCAGCCGGGGTGTCTTTTTGAAACAATAGCGATGAATGCAGCGGCGTTACAGCCAGCCGACGCGGCAGTTCAATTCCCCAGATGCGGGCCGTCTTGACTTTGCCGGGAGCCGACAGCAACAACCCCTGACTGCTGAGTACCGCCGTAGCCGATTCGATGCTGTCGGTGTCGCATAATGAATCGATAAGCGAATCGTATTCGGTGATGGTTCTGCCGGAGGGGGCCTCAAGAATAATGT
>QNBU01000215.1 GCA_003644215.1 Planctomycetota bacterium | reverse complement strand
CACTCGCCCGATTGGCGCAGCTTGGGAGTTCACCTCGGCCATCTGACCCGCGATTCGCGTTTGTGGATAGTTCTTGCGCTGGCGGTTCTGTTTGGACTGATGGTGTTGTTGTCGGCTGTTTTGGTCGGTTCCGACGGTTCGGTGTCCATGACGCCCATCTACCCGATGACCCCCTATCTGCCATAACGGAACACAGGCATCCTTGCCTGTGCGGGGTAACGGTTGGGGCTGTATGCCGCGAGCGTAGCGGTGCAGAGTGTAGGTGCCGTAGCGGCGCGGGCTCCGATGCCTGCGTTTCGTTGGTATATGAAAATTGACAACCTCATTTGGAGGACACAAGCGATGACTGTATTAGAATATCTCGATGAAAAACACTGCCGTTACGAGGTAACCGAACACAAGCCGGTTTATACCGCCGAGCAGTTGGCCACCGTCGAGCATGTCTCGCCGCGAAAGGTCGCCAAGCCGGTGGTCGTCCGTGCTGACGGAAAGTACTTCGTGTGCGTGCTGCCGGCGGACCGCAAGATCGATCTGTACGCCGTCCAGAAGCATCTGCAAGCCAAAAATGTTCGCTTAGCAAGCGAGCATGAGATGGAGTCCCTCTTTGGCGACAGTGAGCTTGGCGCAGAACCCCCACTGGGCAATCTCTACGACCTGCCCACGCTGATGGACAGGAAACTGGCCAAAGACAGGCAGATCGTCTTCCAGGCCGGCAGCCACGATCGGGCTGTCTGGATGTCCATGAGCGAGTACAAGCGGCTGGCCAGCCCGACGGTCTTGGCGTTTAGCTACCCCGAAGCGATGGACGAGATCGAGTCGATGCCTTTTGACCCGTACTTTTACGACCCCTACAACTTCTAAAGTAGCTCAGGCGTCTCTGTTTCAGGAAAACCTGCGGTGCGCTTGTCCAAAGCGGGTGACATCGTTTCCGGCCGCAGGCCCAAGCGATGGATGTGGGGGGGGTGTATGCACCAAACACAGTAGCCCTGCCGTAACTCCAATTTCAATCTGAAGCGCAACAGCTTTATCCGCTCCATATATGCCTCATGGGCTGTTTTTCAGTTGTTTTTAATAAATAATTAGTGTTTATTAGTGTTCATTAGTGGTTCTTTTTTATGCGTTGTTTTTTGTAGTAACACTGCAATCCTTTATTTAATAAAGGGTTATGTCGAAAAAAGAAAGCGGGCAACTTTTGCGTCTTTTGCTTCTCTTGCGACCCTTGCGTTAGCTCGTTTCTTTAAAAATCTGTGAAATCGGCGTAATCTGTGGTTTCATTCTTTTTTGGTTGCTCGCTTGACCGCCCAAGTTCATTAGTGGTTCTTTTTTATGCCAACGGCGGTAAGACTTTGGATGGATTTATGGAAAATCTCAAAAAAAAATTACAACAGATTGAACAATCGCAAGTGATAGAATTTCTGGAGGCGATTTCACCCGACCGGAAGGCCTCGCTGTTGCGGCAGATTGAGGGTTTGGATTTTCAAAAAATCCCCGAATGGGTCAAAAAATATGTCAAAAACCAGGACTCCGTAAAGATTCCCGACCATTTTGACCCCGCCCCGTCTTATCCGGCTCGTCCGAACACCGCCGAACAGGTCCAACGGTATGCTGACGCTGTCAAAACCGGCCAAGACCTCATCTCTCGCGGCAAGGTGGCCGGGCTTGTCGTCGCCGGCGGGCAGGGAACGCGGTTGGGCTTTGACGGTCCCAAGGGCAATTATCCAATCTCGCCGGTACAAAATAAGACGCTTTTTCAGATTTTCGCCGAAAATCTGCTCGCCGCGGGAAAAAAATATAACACCATCATCCCATTCTATATTATGACCAGTCCGCTGAATGATGCCGCGACTGTCGCGATTTTTCAGGCGGCGGACTTTTACGGCCTTGGCAGCGAGAATGTCTTTATTTTTCAGCAGGGCTCGCTGCCCAATTTTGATTTTGACGGCAACATTCTGTTGGCCGAAAAGGATACCATCGCCTCCAGCCCCGACGGTCACGGCGGCAGCTTAAAGGCCCTATGCGACAGCGGGGCGATGGCGGATATGCAGCATCGCGGCATCGAAATCCTGAGCTATTGGCAGGTCGATAACCCGCTGGTCCGCGTCATTGACCCACTGTTCATCGGTCTGCACGCCGCCGACAAGGCCGAGATGAGTTCCAAGGCCCTGCTCAAGGCCGGCCCGACCGAAAAAGTCGGCAATTTCTGTTTGGTTGATGGCAAGGTGACGGTTATCGAATACAGCGACCTCCCCCGTGAGGCGGCGTATCGGAAAACCGAAGACGGTTCTCTGGCATTTGAGCTTGGCTCGATTGGGATTCACTTAATCGATGTTTCGTTTATCGAAAAGCTAAATAACGGCGGCGATTTTGCATTGCCGCTGCATCGTGCCGTTAAGAAGATCCCTTATATGGATAAAAACGGCAATCGGATCCAGCCCCAAGCTCCCAACGGCGTCAAGCTCGAGACCTTTGTCTTTGACGCGATTCCGTTGGCGGATCGGTCGGTGATTTTGCAGACGGTCCGCGCTGAGGAGTTTGCTCCGGTCAAGAACGCCGCCGGCGCTGACAGTGCCGAGGTAACGCGGCAGATGATGGTTGCCCGCGCCGCCGCCTGGCTGGAAGCCGCCGGGGCCCAAGTCCCCCGGAAATCTGACAACGCGCCAGACTGTACACTGGAGATCGCACCGAGTTTCGCGCTGGCGGCAGACGACCTCAAGGCCAAACTCGACCAGATACCACCGATCAAACCCGGCAGTAAATGCTATCTGGGATAAAGTTTATACTCGTGAGGGTATAAAAGTGAAGGGTTCCTAAGGGATGGACTCTGCTCGGTTACTCGTTAGAGTATTTCAGTTTCCATTGTTTTCGGATTTTGTCCATCGTTGTTAGGGTGGATAGACTTTCCTGTAGAGGCATCAGATCACTCTGGGGCTTCTTTTTTTGCAGACACTTGGCGATGTGGTCGGCTTCAAACTGGAATCCATTTCCCGAATGCGAGAAATGCACTGTTTTGGGCTTGTGGTCTTGCAGTTGAAGGGTCAGGGTCTGCGGACGATAAAAAATCGGCCCTGCGGTGATCATTCCTTTTGTTCCATAAATGCGGGCTTCGGTTTTTATTTCAACGCGGCTGCTGCAGGAAAGCATTGCCGTGGCTCCATGGTCATATTGAAATATCATCGATGTCTGGTCATCGACGCCGGTTTTCCCTTTGTGGACGGCGGATACAATGATTTCCGGTTGCTTTGTGT
>QNBU01000214.1 GCA_003644215.1 Planctomycetota bacterium | reverse complement strand
GTACGAAAACAGCCGCTTCCGGCGTATCCGATGAATATCGGCGTTGTTACCAGCGGCTATAAATACTATCGGCGATATCGACAATCGCCGCACCACTGCCGCTGGTAACAACGCCGATATTCATCGGATACGCCGGAAGCGGCTGTTTTCGTACAGGGTCGAAGAGGCCCTCGGCCTGCAATCTTTTTCGCATCTGTTCAAAAGCAAGCTGCAAGTCGCCGATACCCGCCGGCTCCAGCTTTTCGGCATAGAACTGGTACTTTCCACCGGGTACATAGACATCCACATGCCCTGTCGCCAGAACCGCCAGGCCATTTTGACAATCAAACTTGATAGTGCGAAACTTGCTCGCCCACATCACACAAGGAATCTGCCCGCCGCCAGGGTCTTTCAGCGAAAAATAGCAATGCCCGCTGGAGGGCCGTTTCCAGTTACTGATCTCGCCGCGCAGGATCATCCGTGAGGGCAGTTTTTCTTCCAGCGAAACCCCAACAAGATTGTTCAGTTGAGTAACGGTAAAAACCGGTAGTTGTCTTTTGTTTTTAGCCATGGGGGGCATTATAGAGACCGACCGGTATCGAGGCAACCGAATTGTCTATAGGCAAAAGGGGCGGCGCTGTTAATGGAATACAGACTTCCAGTCTGCGCGGAGAAACGGCTGCCGATACACAGCACAAAGAGGACGCTCAAAGCAATAAGCCGTTGACGCACAGCACAGGCAAGGATGCCTGCGTTCCGTTAACCACCGAAGATCTATTTTGGCCGACGGGTGGGTTTTGGAGAATAAGACTTCAGATTGCCGTTAGGTTCTGAGGGAATTGAACGAATCTCTCTTTTGCTGGAAGGCCTTTTGCTTTGGGGTCTTTTATCATAAGGTCTGGGCCTGCGTTTGGGGGGCTTGATGGTGATTTCACCCCGCATCAGTCCTAATGAAGTCTTGGATACCTCCCGCGTTACCTTGTCCTGATGAGCAATACCTTTTTCCAGCACCTCAACCGCCACTTTTTTCATCCTGCCGCGCATACTGCGCAGACCATAGGCGGCGGCTCTTTTGGCGGTCTGGGAATAGTTTCCAAAGAGTGCTTCCTGCAGAACAGCCATACCATCTTCCTGCAGCCAGGATAACTGAAACCCTGCCACTCTGGCGTGAGAAATATCCGCAGACATCAGCTTCTCCCTGAGCTGCCTGAGTTTTTCGATTGTCGCTTCGTCCCGTATTCGTTCCATAATCCTTTACCTCCCGGGATACTTGGCCTCAAGTTCCGGCTTTACGATTGCGTGCAGACCTCCTGCCTGCGTACCCAGACTACTTCTGATTGTATGACAAAACAGATGCTATTGCAAGGATGATTTGAAAATATCGCTAAAACTTTCCGTCCGCGGCGACGCCCCTCATCCGCGGAGCCCTGCCCCGGGCGAGAACCATTTCTTTTCTTGACCCTGTCAGGGCAATTGAGGTATAAGAGCATCCCGAAACGAATTTTATAATACTGGAGATAATGATGCTTCAAGTTATCTGGATCGCGGCCGCCGGAGCAATGGGGGCAGTTTGCCGCTGGGGCATCAGCCGGGTGGGATATATCGTGTTGGGAGGCGGTTTTGCCTGGGGAACGCTGATCGCCAACGCAGTGGGGTGTTTTTTATTGGGATTCTTGATGCATTTTGGACTCATCAGCGATAGATTGTCCGCAGAAGCAAGAACGGCCCTTGCTGTGGGTTTTCTGGGGGCCTTGACAACCTTTTCAACATTCAGCTACGAAACCATCGGCTATCTTGAAGACGGAAGCTGGACACTGGCAATCGCCAATATCAGCGCCAATTTAGCTCTCGGGCTGGGGGCGACCGTTGCGGGATTGGTACTGGCACGAACCTTATTTGGAGCAACCGCATAATGAAAGTATTGCAAGGACAACAGACGCTCATTCGGATATTCATCGGTGAGCAGGATAAGTATCAGAAAAAACCGTTGTACCGGGCCATTGTGGATATGCTGCGAACCGAAAAGCTCGCCGGGGCAACCGTGCTTCGCGGCATCGCGGGCTTCGGCGCCAACAGCCATTTGCATTCGGCGCATCTGCTAACCCTCAGTCAAAATCTGCCAATGGTGGTCGAATGCGTCGATACGCGCGAAAACATTAACCGCATTATGCCAAAGATCGACGAAATGGTTACAGACGGACTGGTTACACTCGAAAACATTGAAGTGGTTCGGTATGCACCAAAAGAAAAATAACCGCAGATTTAACGATAATGATATAGATTGAAACTATGAAAGCAAGGCCCGAAGGACTTTAACAGGAACAAAGCCCGAAGGGCTTTAACAATGGTAGCCCCGGGTGAAACGAAGTGGAACCCGGGGTTGAGGGCAACATAAAACACACCGACCCTGAAAGGGTCGAATGCTGGAGTTTGGTATTATGTCAACCTATACACAAATTGTCTATCACATTGTCTTTTCAACAAAAGATCGACAGGGAACGCTGGCCATCGAAAAACATGAACCGCTGTTTCGGTATATCTGGGGCATCGTTAAGAACAAGCAATCCACGCTGCATCAGATTAACGGCGTAACGGATCATTTGCATATTTTAACGGAACTGCATCCGAGTATTGCATTGGCTGATTTTGTCAAGGACATCAAATTGGCCTGCTCGAAATGGGTTCGCACTGAAAAGATATTCCCCTACTTTGAAGGATGGCAGGAGGGGTATGGGGCATTTACGCATTCACAACAGGAAAAGGTCCGGCTGGTCGATTATATCCGAACACAAAAGGAACACCATCAACATATCTCTTTCAGGGATGAATATATCACATTGTTGGAAAAAGCCGGGATTGAATATAATCCGAAATATGTACCATAGATATTCGACCCTTTCAGGGTCGGTGGTGGTGGGTGAATCCCGACACCCCGGGTTTCGCTTCGCTACACCCGGGGCTACCATTGTTCAAGCCCTTCGGGCTTTAGACTTGTTGTTTACAGTTCGATTGGATAAAATGTTTGGAGTATTTTTTTTGAATGACACAACAAACAGATAAAGGATTGACGATGAAACGAACCGCTTTGATAGGAATACTGCTGTTTGCCACAACACTATCTGCCTGTTTTGCACAGGGGAACAAGGTCAAGCCGGAACTGGATTCTAAACAGCTTTTCAATTATCAGCAGATCACTCTCGATAATGGGCTGGAAGTCATTACGCTGGAGGATTTTTCGTGTCCCATCGTGTCGGTGCAGGTGTGGTATGAGGTCGGTTC
>QNBU01000213.1 GCA_003644215.1 Planctomycetota bacterium | reverse complement strand
TCCCTGCGGAGCAAGGGCAAAGTCGATGTTCGCAAAATCGCCCAAAAGTACGGCGGGGGAGGACACACACTCGCCTCCGGCGTAAACTTAGAAGGCCCGCTTGAAGCAGCCATCGGTTCCATTGTCGATGAAATCACCCATCAATTGGGCTGAAATTGGGTTTGTTTGTTCAAAAAACAAATCTGAGATTTAAAATTTGAGATTTCAGCAATAAGGGGTGCCGGTGAACAGTCTTTTTTGTTAGCCGCGATGGGGGTGATGTCGCCGCTTTTGCCGGGGTGATAAGCCACCGTCATAAAAACATTGACATCGTGTTGAACATACAGCGCTGTATTGCCTCTTTTGATGCCGCAGGTGAGGTGACCTGTTGCGGCTGACGAATTTTTTTGACTGTTCACCGGCATAAAACTCATTTTCGATTGACGATTGACGATTTTTAATCTTTATTGTGTCCTTTCGGCAAGCGTGCATGACATAAATTCAGATGGGTGGTATTCTATTGGTCGTCAGTCATACTGTTCAGTTAAGGACGACCTATATGAAAAACCGATCGAAGTCAGATTTACCGGCCAAACTGGCCCGTGGACGCGAGCGTTTTGAGAAGTGGCGAAGTAAACAAAAAACACGCACCCGCCTGCCGGAGACGCTTTGGTCTGCGGCGGTCAAACTGGCCCAGGAGTACGGCATTAATCGCACCGCACGCGCCCTGCGGCTGGATTACAGCGGTTTAAAGAGGCGAGCCGAAGTAACGGTTTCAGATGTCAGCCCACAGGCCGGGGCTGAATTCATTCAACTGCTTTCTTCTGAGTTGACCACCGTGGCCGAGTGTGCCATTGAGTGCCGTCATACTGATGGCAGCACGATCCGTATCCACCTCAAGGGTCCTGAACTGCCTGATCTGGCAGCTCTGTCCCAGAGCCTCTGGAAAGGTGGTCAATGATTCAGTTGACCCCTCATATGCGGATACTGGTGGCTGTTGAGCCAGCTGATTTCCGCAAGGGGATTGACGGTCTTGCTGGACTCTGCACCCAGCAGCTGCGGCAGGATCCTTTCAAAGGCGCTTTATTTGTCTTTCGTAACCGCCGGGCCACGGCGATCAAAATTTTGACCTATGACGGGCAAGGATTTTGGATCTGCTACAAGCGGCTCTCGAAGGGCCGTTTCAGGTGGTGGCCGCAGCGACTCTCATCATCGCCAACACGGACTCTGGAGGCCCACCAGCTTAGTGTGCTGCTCTCTGGCGGCAACCCGGCGGCGGCCCGTGGGGTTCGGCCCTGGCGGCGGATAGACCTGACGCCGTAAAAAGGGTCAAGTCAGAACATGCTTTTGTCCGATAATATGCTTGCTGGTTCTCGTTACTCTGCGAGGCGTTATGAGTAAAAAGCGTAAAAAATTTCCAAAGCGTAAGCGGCAGCGTCCCTCCAAGAAAGTCCCTGAACGGATCGACATCAGTATATCTGAACTGGAGGAGATCGTAGATCGTTCCAAAACAGAACCGCTAAGTGATCAGGATTGTGAACAACTTCATCTGGTTTTGCAGACGCTGCACTATCTGACCTGTGAGTTGGACAAGAAGCGGGTTTCCGTCCAGCGGCTCAAAGAGATGCTCTTTGGCGCTGCGACAGAGACAACCCGCGGGGTGCTGGATCGCCTTCTGAAGGATGAGAAGGAAAACACTGATGATGATAAGCAGAAAAACAAGCCCTCCGGCGATGAAACGGCAGCAGAAACACGCAAAAAAGCCAAAGGACACGGTCGCAACGGCGCCGGCGATTATGAAGGCGCCCAGACAGTCCGGTGCCAACACGATTCACTCAAACCGGGAGATCACTGTCCAAAGTGTGCCAAAGGGACGGTCTATGAGATGGCTAAGCCCGGCACACTGATACGGGTCATGGGACAGGCGCCTCTTGGCGCTACGGTCTATAAGTTGCAGAAGTTACGCTGTAATCTGTGTGGGGAGATCTTTACCGCACAGGCCCCGAGCGGTGTAGGAACGGATAAATACGACGCCGAATCGGCCAGTATGATCGCCTTATTGAAATATGGCAGCGGAGTTCCTTTCAATCGCCTCGAAAGGCTCCAGGGCAGTCTGGGGATTCCTCTGCCGGCGGCGACCCAGTGGGATATCGTCGAACGCAGTGCCGACCGAATTGAATCGGTCTTCCATGAGATGGTTTATCAGGCGGCCCAGGGACGGGTGCTGCACAATGACGATACCACAATGAAGATACTGGCTTTTTGCAACAAGGATGAGGCAGCGGTTGACAAACCGGAGCGGACCGGTGTGTTCACCTCGGGGATCGTCTCGATCCTGGAGGACCATCGGATCGCGCTGTTCTTCACCGGACGCCAACACGCCGGCGAAAACCTGACCGACCTGTTGAAACATCGAGCCGCAGAATTGGGCAAGCCCATCCAGATGTGCGATGCATTAAGCCGCAATATGCCCGAGGCACTGGAGGCCATTGTGGCCAACTGTCTGACGCACGGACGGCGGCGTTTTGTTGAGATCGTGGGCAACTTCCCCGATGCATGTCTTTATGTCCTAAACATCCTCAAGGATGTCTATAAGAATGATGCCGAGGCCGCCCGTCAGGGCCTGACCGATGATCAGCGATTGCACTGGCACCAGGCCCAAAGTGGAGCAAAGATGGCGAAACTGAAAGTGTGGCTTACCGAGCAGATCGAACAGCACAAAGTCGAGCCCAACAGCAGCCTTGGCGAGGCAATTGGTTATATGCTCAGGCACTGGGATAAACTGACTTTGTTCCTTCGAGAACCCGGCGCCCCGCTGGATAATAATATCTGCGAGCGAACGCTCAAAAAAGCGATTCTGCATCGCAAGAACGCTTACTTCTACAAGACTCAAAACGGGGCCCGTGTAGGCGATCTGTTCATGAGCATTATCCACACCTGCGAAATGAACAAAGTCAACCCGTTCGACTACCTCACCCAGTTGCAAAAACACGCCCAAACCGCCGCATCAGACCCTGTTGGCTGGATGCCATGGAACTATCAGCAAACGCTGACCACAAGCGGCAACCCGCAATAAATCGCGGCCACACCGCCGCAACCATCCCGCTATTAACGGTCAGATTGCCAAAATCAACCTTTTTGAAAAAAGTGAGATTTTTCACGCTTGCCGAAAAGACACGCTATTTTTGGGATCATGCCGAACAACGCCATAAGATCGCTCACGACTATATCATCGCCAATTATGTCTGTACCTCCGGCAAGCATTATCCTCTGGAGTTCTACCGTTTCATCAAGAAAAAAC
>QNBU01000212.1 GCA_003644215.1 Planctomycetota bacterium | reverse complement strand
GCCATGGGGACCATGATGTCGGCGCCGCGACCCGTGGAGGTCAGGATCGGCAATAACGCCAGTATGGTCGTCGCACTGGTCATCAGGGCCGGACGAACCCGCTTGTGCGCGGCGGCGAGGGTCTCGCGGCGAATCTGCTCAATGGTATCCGGTTCGGTCTTTTTGAATTGCTGTGTTAAGTAGGTCATCATCAGCACGCCGTCATCGGTGGCAATGCCGAACAACGCCAAAAAGCCCACCCAGACCGCCACACTGAGGTTGTACGAATGGATATTGAAAAGCTGCCGCAGGTTCACACCCAGCAGCGACACATCCATAAACCACTCCTGCCCATACAGCCACAACAGCAAAAACCCGCCCGACCAAGCCACGAAGATCCCGCTAAACACCAGCAGCGTATGCGGAATGGTCTTAAACTGGAAATACAGGATTAGGAAAATGACCCCTAACGCCAGCGGCAGCACCATCTTGAGTGTCTTTTGCGCCCGAATCTGATTCTCATAAGTTCCGGCGAAACTGTAACTAACGCCCGCAGGCAAAATCAACTCACCGGCCGCGATCTTGCCGTCCAGAAATTGCTGACACTCTTCAACGACATCTATTTCGGCCAATCCTTCTTTGCCGTCAAACAATACGAAGCCGGTCAAAAAGGTATCCTCACTCTTAATGACCTGCGGCCCCTGGGTGTATTCAATCCGCACCAACTGCCCCATTGGTATCTGCACACCGCCGGGGGCGGGCACGAGAATATCGCCCAGCTCCTGGATTTCATTACGCAATTCCCGCAGATACCGCACACGCACTGGATACCGCTGACGACCCTGGACGGTCGTCGTAACCGGTTTGCCGCCGATGGCGATTTCGATGACATTCTGCACATCGTCAATCCGCATCCCGTAACGGGCGATGGCTTCGCGGTCGATATGAATCTCCAGATAGGGCTTGGCCACGATCCGCTCGGCATACACCGTACCGGGGTCGATAAACGGCATCTGCTTCAAAAGCTGCTCCAACTGCAAACCCACAGCTTCAATCGTCCGCAAATCCGGCCCTTTGACCTTGATGCCCATCGGGGCGCGCATTCCCGTTTGCAGCATAATCAGCCGCGTCTCGATGGGTTGCAACAATGGGGCGCTGGTCGTGCCGGGCAGTTTGGCGACGGCGACAATCTCGTCCCAAATATCGCGCGGGCTTTGGATATGATCGCGCCACTGCCGGATCGCCTTGCCGTTTTCATCGGTAACAATCCGGCCGTCTTTGTCCCGCTTGAATTTGGAATGATAATCAATGACCGTTTCGACCATCGAGATCGGCGCCGGATCCAGCGGGCTTTCGACCCGTCCGATCTTACCGACAACGGTTTTGACCTCTGGGATCGTCTTAATCGCCGAGTCGATCTTAGCCAGCACATCAACCGCCTCAGCGATCGATGCGTGCGGCATCGTCGTGGGCATATACAGGAACGACCCCTCATCCAGCGACGGCATAAACCCCCTGCCCAAACTCCGCCAGGCGAACCCGCCGCTGATAATCAGAACCAGCGGAATCATCAGGAAGCGACCTTTATGGGCCAGGCACCAACCGAGAATCAGCGGGTAAAACCGGGTTAGCAGCATCACAACAGCCAGTACCAGTATGAGCAACACTGCGACAAACAGGAAGCTGGCGATTACGCCGCGATCCGGCCCCAACGGCAGCCAGTATTTGCTCAACACCGCCGCCACCAGTAAAACGACGATCAGATCAGCCAGATTAGCAAACCGCTTTAGTCGCGGCTTTTTCTCGTTGGCCGGTTTTCGCTTGCCGCCGTAGAGCCAATAGGCAAACACGGGAATCACAAAGATCGCCACAATCGCCGAAGCCAGCAACGCGAATGTCTTGGTAAATGCCAGCGGTCGAAAGAGTTTGCCCTCGGCACCGATCATCGTAAACACCGGCAAAAAGCTGACGATCGTTGTGGCGATGGCCGCCAGTACCGCCGAACCGACTTCGCAGGATGCATCGTAAATCACCTGCAATCTCGATTTTTCCGCCGGAGCTTCCTGCAAGTGCCGGACGATATTTTCACAGATCACAATGCCCATATCCACCATCGTCCCGATGGCAATGGCAATGCCGGACAGGGCCACGATGTTCGCTTCGACTTTGAAAAACCGCATCGCGATAAAGCACGACAGAACCGCCAGCGGCAGCAAACCGGCAATCAGCATCGAACTTCGGAAATGCCTTAAAAGAATAATGATAACAATAACGGTAATCAAAATTTCCTGTGAGATCGCGTCGTTCAGTGTTCCCAGCGTCTCATAGATCAGCCCCGTACGGTCATAGAACGGGATGATCTTAACCTGGCTAACGGTGCCATCGGCAAGCGTTTTTTGCGGCAGGCCCGATGCGATCTCGGCGATCTTCGCCTTAACATTTTGAATCACCTTGAGTGGATTCTCGCCATGGCGAACCACCACCACCCCGCCAACGGCTTCCGCGCCTTCTTTGTCAAACACACCCCGCCGCAATGCCGGGCCGGTCGAGACATGGGCGATGTCCTTAACGCGAATCGGCACATTGTCATTGACCTTAACGACCACCTGCTCGATATCAGCGACCGACTTAATAAACCCGATACCCCGAACGACATACTCAACGCGGTTGATCTCTATCGTCCGCGCACCGACATCCCGATTGGATAACTTGATCGCACCGAACACATCACTCAAGCCGATATTGGCCGCGTGCATCGCGTCTGGGTCCACATCGATCTGGTACTCCCGGACAAAGCCGCCAACCGAAGCGACCTCTGCGACGCCGCCCGCCGAAGCCAGCGCATCGCGCACGGTCCAGTCCTGAACGGTACGAAGTTCATGTAAATCCCAACCGCCCGTCGGGTTACCCTCGGTGTCATATCCCTCCAGCGTGTACCAGAAAACCTGCCCCGGCGCAGTTGCGTCCGGCCCCAATGCCGGTTGCACACCCTCGGGCAGTGTACCGGAGGGCAGGGAATTTAATCGCTCGACAATTTTATTTCGTGACTGATCCCAGTCCGCACCGTCCTCAAAGATGATATAGATGCTGGAAAAACCGAACGACGAATTACTGCGGATGGTCTTGACCTTGCCGATACCCAGCAAACTAACCGTCAGCGGATAGGTAACCTGATCCTGAATATCCTGCGGGCTGCGGCCGGGCCATTGGGTAAAGACGATCTGCTGGTTTTCGCCGATGTCGGGTATCGCATCCACAGAAACAGGTGAACGCGCCAGCCAATCGATGTCCCAATCAAACGG
>QNBU01000211.1 GCA_003644215.1 Planctomycetota bacterium | reverse complement strand
TAACAGCCCATAGGTTGCCCGCTTCAACTCTGAATCGCGATTTGGTTTTCCTTCATATATGCCCGGATTCGTTTGGCGTGGTCTTTGTCGTCCTGATTGAGCCGCTGGAAGATCGCCAACACTTTTGAATCCGTGGATTTGGCCATTGCTTTTTGGAAGTGTATCTCGCCCGCCGACATCTCTATCTTCAAAGCCACATTAAACGCCGCCTCTCTCGAAGGTGTATCCGCCACATATTTTTCAAGCAGAGACTCTAATTCCTTATTGGCTCCCTGCAACTCTTCCATCGAAGCCAGCATCTCAACCGGGAAAATCTCTGACGGCATAAAATACTCCAACCCGCTCTTGATGAGTGCCGCATGGTTACTTTCTTCAATCACAAGCTGCCACCAAAACGCTGCGTCATCCGGATAGGCATCGCGAAAAATCATATACAGCTTACTAACATTATACTCCAGCCGCATCGCCTCTTGAGCCAATTGGATCAGGTCATTGCTCATCATTGCCTTTCGATTCATAGTCCCAACGGTAAAGTCCATTTCAATCCTATCCCCCTCCAGCTCCTTTTGCAACTGTTTAACAAACAGGAACCGTTGCCGTTAAACGCCTTTTTCATGCCCCAGCACAGATACCTACCGCACAGGGTGAACACAACGGTTCTTGCAAATGGTTCGCCTCGGGTGTCGAGCATCCAGCCGCTAAGGGTCATTTTATGGTTGAACCGCGATTTGGTTTTTTGTCAGACAGGCCCGGATTCGTTTGCTGTGGTCGGTGTCATTGTGGGTCAGCGTGTCAGCATAAACAAAACAGCCAGTGCCATCAGGGCCGACAGGGCGCCGAGGATGATAACCCACAGGCGATAGGCGGCGATTGTTTCGGCGGAATAGATTTGCTGTTCGTCGTCATCGGACATTTCTATCCTCATTCCCTCTTCCAGCTCTTCGAGGGACTTGACATTGAATTTCTGTCTGGCCAACAATGGCGGCTGGCCATTTCGCACGGCTTTCAGGTCGCCCATGACATCGGCCATATTCGTATACCGCTGGTCTCTGTCTTTGGCCATCATCACCTCGATCACTTCGGAAATTCCGGCTGTCAGAGCAGTGTTGATGTGGTCCGGCGGCGTCATGGATTCTTTCAAATGCTTTTTCATCACCGCCGATGGCGAGCTGGCTTCGAAAGGAACACGACCGGTTACCATATGGAACAAAGTTGCCCCCAAGGCATAAACATCCGCTCGTCCGTCAATATCCATCAGTCCGCGAATTTGCTCCGGCGCAATATAATACGGGGTTCCAAAGGCCTTGCCCTGTTCATGCTTGGCGGCCTCGACATCCGAAGTTTCGCGGGCCAGGCCCATATCGGCCAGTTTGACGATGTCGTTTTTGTTGATCATGATGTTCTTGGGCTTGACATCACGGTGGACCAGGCCCATGGCATGAGCGTGCCCTAAGGCGTTGACAAGTTGCAGAATCAGGTCGATCGCTTCGTCTTCATTGAAGATTTTGCCCTTGGACAAATCATCGTAAAGTGTCTTCCCTTCGACAAACTCCATCACAAAGTAATACAGGCCTCCCACCTCGCCGACATCAATCGCCTGAACGATGTTGTTGTGGTTCATCTTGGCCGCCAGCCGTCCTTCTTTATAAAACCGTTCGACATAATCGGCCTTTTGCACAAACTTTTTAGGCAGCACCTTAATGGCGACAGTGCGATCCAGAGAAATTTGTTTGGCCTTATAGACAACGGCCATGGCACCGGAGCCGAGCTTTCCAAGAATTTTATAGCCGGGAATCTGATTGGAAACATCCTTGCTTTCCCGGATCAGCGTCCGCATCCGTCCAACCTGGGTGTTTGTAACGAACTGCTTATCGAGAAGAATTTGCTCAAGCGTTATGGGGTCTTCGGGGGAATGAGACTTCTTTTCTTCGATGCAGTGACGCACCTCTGTCTCTGTACACAGGGACAGATCAACGACCATACGCCCCATAATCGTATCATAATTCGTCATTCCACTACCGGTCAAGAGCATCCTCCAGTCCGGGAATCATTGTTTCCATAACAGTCATGGGGGCCAATTATCGTCGTATAATTTCCTTTGTCAAAGAAAAAACGCCGAATATCCGTACAAAGATGGCATCTGGAGGCGTATTTGTCCTGTGGAAGAAAAACATCGTCTTGGGCCGGCCCCAAAAGCCCAAACGGCCCTTTTTCGTACAATATCTCCCAAAACTCCGCTCGGTCCGGCTCAAATGTTCGCCAAAGAACGCTCAAAGGCGTCTGGTTGATATTCCCAACGACCATTCCGCTGCATTGCCCGTTAAAAACATTTCCATATGGATCAATATGCACCCCCTTGGACCCCAACAATGCCTTTTGGCAGTGCCGACCCCGAAAATCCGCCGCCGGTCGTTTCGCAACGAGCGCCGCCAGCTCTTCGGCGGCTCGGCCGGTAAACCGGCAGGAATCGGCGGCAAGGGCCGCCAGCAACAACGATTGCTTTTGCGTTTCCTCCCGTTGACGAATTCCCGTGGGGCTGTCCAGATGTTTCTCCCAGCGAACCAGAACACGATGGTCGCCTAAAATATCCCTCGCAATACGGATAAATCGCCGAACTTTATCCACTTCGATAAACTCTTCATGAAAAGCATCCCAACTGACCTTGAGACGATCCAGCCCGCAGTCATCTAAAAAACGAAGCTGATCCCTCAACTCGTTATCATTACGCCAGACACCGGCATTGGTTTCGAGCGAGTCCAGTGGTGTTAATCCCAGCCGCGAGGCCTGTTTAAGGATTTGGGCCATGCGGTCAAAGTACAAAAACGGCTCACCGCCGGTGATGTGGACCTTGGCGTATTTTCCGGCGATGCGGACGAGGCCTTGCCATGATTCGATGGCTGTCTCTACAGACATCAGGCCCGACGCTTGCGGGCTGCAATGGTAGTAGCAAAATCGGCATGCGGCCGAACACCGATAAGTCAGCATCAGTCCGGCATACCGCCACAGCTTCAGCTTGGGCTGATTCCGCGAGCGCCTTGCATTAAACAGATTATCTTTCAATTCCAGCATCGAACAGGTCAATAGAATCGATTATATTCAAAAAAATAATTTTTTTATCAGGAGCGTCCTGTCATTTATCGTTCTTGTTTCGTGTTATTATTGGACTTCTTTTGCACCTGAAAATCACGACTTCAACATTATGTATCTTCCGGGTGTTTCTGTAATAGATGTTGTGTCTGTCGGGAAAATCGCCGCCGCTGTTTTTGCTTTCCGGCGATTCAAGAAAAAAG
>QNBU01000210.1 GCA_003644215.1 Planctomycetota bacterium | reverse complement strand
CCTTGGTCTTAAAGGTGTTCAGGTGCGGCATCTGGCCGTCTTTGCCATAGACGCACTCGCGAACCTCGTTCAGGTCATCGAAATTGTTCTTGAGTTTGTTCAGGCCGCCCATTGTGGCACAGGCACCCAGTGCGATGAGGATTTTGGCCCGGCTGCGGATGACTTCAAGCCGCTTGGCATCCTCTTCGCGGGTGATGGACCCTTCGATGATGGCGATGTCATATTCATGGCTTTGTTCGCTCATCGCTTCACGCCATTCGACCACATCGACGACATCGATCAGGTTCAGAATTTCTTCTTCGAGGTTGACAATCTGCAATTGACAGCCCTCGCAGCATGCAAAATCAAAAATCGCTACTCTTGGTTTACTCATTAGATTGCCTCCGGTACACTGGCTAAGTCGCTGTAACGAAATACCGGTCCGTCCTGACAGACATACAATTCATTGATCTGACAGTGGCCGCATTTCCCAACGCCGCATTTCATTCTTCGTTCTAAGTTCACAAAAATATTATCATCCGGCACTTCCGCTTCGGCCAGTGCCATCAGCACGAACTTGTACATAATAGGCGGGCCGCAAACGAGTATCTGGCTGTGGGGCAGATGGCTTTCGACCTTTGGGATCAGCGTTGTTACCACGCCGACATTGCCGTTCCAGCAGTCGTGGCCTTCGTCGATCGTTTCCATGACGGTCATGTCCTTGCGTTCGTCCCACATCGCGAGTTCTTCACGAAACAGCCGCATATCGTGGCATTTGGTTCCGATCAGCACGGTGATGTCGCCGTAGTCGGCCCGGTGGTCCAGTGCGTAGCGGATAAACGACCGCTGGGGAACCAGGCCGATGCCGCCGCAGACGAAGACAAGATCCTTGCCTTTGGCCGATTCGATCGGATAGGTCGAACCGTAGGGGCCGCGGATGCCAAGTTTGTCGCCGACTTCCATTCCGTGGATGACTTTGGTCAGTGCGCCAACATTGCGGATGACCAGTTCCATACCTTTTTGAGTGGGTGAGGACGAGATCGAGATCGGGGCCTCGCCGATACCTGCGACTGAAACTTCCACGAACTGACCGGGGATATAATCAAAATCTCCGCCGCCATCCTTTTCGAGGTGTACGAATAGCTCGGTGCCGTTGAGCATCCGGCGTTTGGTGATCGTGCAGAGTTCGGGCAGGTAAATATCTTTTTTGCCGTTACAACATTCACACATTTTGTGTTTCTCCTTATATCTTCAAGCGAATTATTTTCGGTTACACATTTTCCATCAGTGCATTGTAGATTTCCACCGGATTGGCGATCTTGGATGTGCAGGCACTGATGCAGCGGCCGCAGCCGACACAGGCGATCTGGCCGTCGATCTTACCCGGTACATACTTGCCCTTGCGGTAGAGCCGATGGCGGAAACGATCCGCCCGTTTTTCACGGAAGTTATGGTTGCCAGCGACGGTGGCGAAGTTGGACAGCAGGCAGCCGTCCCAGCTTCTACAGCGCGAGCCGGTTTTCAGGTCCCAATTGACCTCGTCCTGAACATCGAAGCAGTAGCAGGTCGGACAGACCTGATTGCACGAGCCGCAGGAGTAACACAGCTTTGCCTTTTCTTCCCAGACCGGATGGTCATACGCTTTTTCAAGCAGCTCGGGCAGCTCGGACGGTTTGCATTCGAGTTTGTGCTTGTTCAGCCCGGCGGCGTTCTTGTCCTGAACGGCTTTGCGTTTGTCGGCGTCCGCGGCAGCGGCCTGCTTCGCACCGTCGATGGTTTTGACCAGTGCCTGGCCTTTTTCGGTGGCCGCTTCTACGACGAAGCTGTCGCCGATGTCGGTGAGCAGGATGTCGTAGCCACTATCGCAGGTCGCGGTATTCATTGAGGAGGCGAAGACATTTTCGCTGGGCGTTACCACATCGCAGGCGATAATCGTGATGTTATTGCGGCGGTTCATATAGTGCGTATCGTACTCGCCCTGACTAAACAGGGTGTCCATCTGGTTGATGGCCACCATGTCGTAGGGATGTACACCGAGAAGTACCATTTTCTCATCGGGCTGTACCGTTTGGGCCGCTCCGGCGACCTCGAAGCTCATCAATGTCTCCTTCTGCGGCAACATATACTTCTTCGGCGGCAAAATGGTAACATCATAGTCCAGGCGAAGGGCGTCCGCGTCGGTCAGCTCGCCGAACGCAAACTTATCGTCTTTGGCCACAACGCCCACCACTTTCTGATCGGAATCGACCAGCGCGGCAACAAACGACTTGAATTGTTCTTTGGTTACTGTGCTTACACTCATGGTTTCGGTTTCCTGTTAAATATATTCTTGTTTACTTTGCCGGTTTTTTTATTTTTGCTCGCAAGAGTTCACACTTTAAGTGCGTAAAAAACAAGCTGGCGTTTCTCACAACCTATCGGGCGGCTCGCGCCGCTCCGCTGTTGCTAAATTACATATAGTACGGCAGCGTACCCAGTTCCATTGCCAGGTCGATTGTTACAACCTTAATGGACTTCGGCACGGCCAAGTGGCACGCCGATAGATTCAGTATCCCTTTAATACAGCAGTCGGCCAGTCCATCGACAACCGGTTGAGCGGCGTCAGCGGGTATGGCCAGGATTGCCAGATGAATATCGCGGGATTTAATTGTATCGATTTTCGCGATATCTTCTACGACATTTTTGCCAATTTTTGTACCAATCTTGCTTGGGTCATTGTCAAAGATCGCCGCAATATCAAAGCCGAAGGACGCAAACCCCGGATATTCGGCGATTGCGGCCCCTAATCGACCCGCACCCACCAAAACGGCCTTCTGGGTTACATCCAGTTTCAGGATGCCGCGGATCTGATCGGCGGTCGAAGCGACCGGGTAACCGACGCCCCGTGTGCCAAACGCCCCGAAATAGGACAAATCCTTACGAATCTGCGGCGGACTCATGCCCAACCGCTCAGCAAGCTGACTGCTTGAGATGGAGTCCCGATTCTCGGTTTTCAGCATCGAAAACGCCCTTAGATACATCGGCATCCGCTTTATTGTCTCATCCGGTATCTTCTGATAGTTCATTGCCGGGGCGTTTTTCTCAAATCTTTGTAGTCGCTTCGTGCTTGCGTTCACATTCACAAGCAAGGTAATAGTACGACTTTTTGTGTTCGGAGTCAAGGGGGGGGGAGAGGTTTTTTGAAAAGAATTCAAGAAAAGATATTGAAGTATCGAGAACTATCGATATATTGATGGGTATAGCTAAGCGACAGCCCTATGGCTTCGGCGAATAGGTGATGCCCTGTAAAGGGTGGGAAATCCCTGCGATGAATTGTAACCTGCGGCT
>QNBU01000209.1 GCA_003644215.1 Planctomycetota bacterium | reverse complement strand
TGTCAGAATCGCGCCAAATTTTAGCAAAAATCGAATCCGGCGATGGAACGATGGGCAAAATGATTAATGACGGGCGGCTGTATGAAGATTTGCTTGAAAGTAGCCAGGAACTTCGAATGATGCTGGAGCAGATCAAAGAATTGGCCGCCGAAACCCGTGAAGATGGGGTGCGGATCAAGCTATAGCTCAGATAAACGCAATTCCAATATACATCGGGATTAAAGATACACGAGCCGCAAGGTACAGGGTGTTTTAGATGTAAAACGGTCACATCTGCCAAGAAAATCGTAAAAATCCCGTCTTTTTTTTTATAATTTCTTGACAAAAACGGCGCATATCGGTATTTTATTCCTCTTGTCGGCTGTGTGGCCGGTATAGGGTATGTGTATAAACTAATTGATTATTTTTCTAAAATGGAGGTAAGTTTCTGTGAATAAGGAACTTGCTCGCGAACTAATTGGAGCGGGCGTACACTTTGGACATGCGGCAAGCCGCTGGAACCCGAAAATGAAACCTTATATTTTCGGCAAACGCGGTATGATTCACATCATTAATGTCAAGGAAACCCTCAAAGGCCTGATGATCGCCAAGAAACTGCTGACTACGGTGGTTTCAGGTGGGCGGGATGTTGTCTTTGTGGGGACCAAACGACAGGCGAAAAAAGCCGTTCAGGGCGCATCCGGGAAATGCGGGATGCATTATATTTCTGAACGCTGGCTTGGCGGAACCTTGACCAACTTCCGAACGATTCGTTCGCGTTTGCAGCGTCTGGAAGATCTGGAAGCGATGGAGGCGAGCGGGAAAATCGAGGCCCAGAGCAAGAAGCAGGGTGCCCGGCTGAAACGCGAACTGAACAAAATCAAAACGAACCTTGACGGTGTTCGCAAAATGAGCCGGATGCCGGGTGCGCTGGTCGCGATTGATGCGAAAAAAGAATACATTGCCTTGCGAGAAGCCAGAAAGCTTGGGATTCCGACGATTGCCGTGATTGATACGGATTCGGATCCGGATACGGTCGATGTGGCCATTCCGGCCAACGATGATTCGATCAAGGCCCTTGAGATACTGATGGACCAGTTGGCGACAGCGATTGCTGATGGCAAGACAATGGTTAAGCAGGCGGATATTACCGCGATGGCTGACGCTCGAACGCAAAAGCCACGATCGCGTCGTCGCGTGCTGGCCAGTGCAAAAGAGCAGGACGGCCAGCCAGAGGTAGCGCCTGCGGCGGTATCCGAGACGCCCGTAGCGGCACCTGTGGAAGCACCCGCAGCAACACCTGAGGTGGTTCCCGAGACGCCTGCGGCAGAAGTTTCGGCCGCTGATGTTCCCGATGTGTCGAAAACGACGGAAACGACGGCTCAGTAATATTGCTTAACAGTACGAGATTAATATGCCGGCCCCGGTTAGGCGAATTGCAACGCAGGGGTCGGCTTATTTTCCAAAAAGGCGGTCCTCGCGGTGTGTCGATGGCGCCAAAACACGAATAGAAGATTTTAATTAGAGTATGGGAGTACAGTAAAATGGCAGAAATTACCGCCGCAACCGTCATGAAACTCCGCAAAATGAGCGGACAGGGAATGATGGATTGCAAGAAAGCCCTGGGTGAAACAGACGGGGATCTGGATGCAGCCATGCAGATTCTTCGTAAGAAGGGGTTGGCTACAATGGAAAAACGAGCCGGCCGCGATACGACCGAGGGAAAAGTTTTGTGCAAGATGACCGATGACGCGAAGACGGCTGTAATGGTGTCATTGTGCAGTGAGACAGATTTTGTTGCGAAGAATGATGACTTTGTCGCTACGGCTGAAAGGTTGCTGCAGTGCGGATTTGCGGCTCCCGCAGATCAGGGTGGCGAGGCGCTGATGGACATTGATGTGGACGGCAGAAAGTTTTCCGAATTGCTGACAGATCTTGTTAGCAAGACCGGCGAGAAGACCGAAGTTGGCGATTTTGCTCGTTATACGCTTTCCGGAACCGGTGTGCTGGGAACCTATGTGCATTTCAATGACAAAGTCGGAGCGATGGTGGAAGTCGAGGCCAGTAGCGATGAGGTGGCTGGGGCCGTTAAGAGTGTGGCCGATGGAATTTGTATGCACATTACGGCGATGAATCCGCCGGCACTGGACCGGAATTCCGTTGATCCGGCGCTGATTGAAAAGGAACGCGCTACTGCTGCTGAGCAGGTCAAAGATAAGCCCGCCAATATTATTGATAAGATTGTTGACGGGAAAATAGGCAAGTTTCTCAAGGAAATCTGCCTGACTGAGCAGTCGTTTGTCAAAGACGACAGCAAGACGGTTTCGCAGACCTTGACAGACGCCGCGAAAGCGGCTGGCGGTGATGCCAAAATAAAACGCTTTGTGCGGATTGAAATTGGCTAAGACCTTGTTATGATAGAGGCATCGAAAACCATCCTGTTTTCGATGCCTTTTTTATTACAAAATTGTTCAGCATCGATGGAAGGTTATGGCAATGAGCAAATACAAACGCGTGTTGTTGAAATTATCGGGAGAGAGCTTTTGTGAGCCGGGCGGCTTCGGCATTGAAGCGGTTCCGATCGAGTCGATTGCCGAACGGATTGCCAAAATCCAGCAATTGGGATTTCAGATTGCGATTGTTGTCGGGGGCGGTAATTTTCTTCGCGGTGCGACGTTTTCACAAAAAAGCAATATCCCCCGAACGACCGCTGATTACATGGGGATGTTGGCGACGGTGATTAATGCCTGTGCGCTGCAGGAGACACTGGAAAAAATCGGTCAGCCCACACGGGTTTGCAGTGCGATTAAGGTGGATGCGATTTGTGAATCATTTATTCGGCGTCGTGCGATTCGACATTTGGAAAATGGCCGCATTGTCGTTTTGGCTGGTGGTACGGGAAACCCTTTCTTTTCGACGGATACCTGTGCGGCACTTCGCGGGTCGGAGCTGAATGTGGATTTGATGATAAAAGCCACTAAAGTGGATGGCGTTTATACCGACGATCCCGTAACCAATCCGGACGCGAAGCTGATTGATTCGCTGACCTATCAGGAGGTATTGGAGCAGAACTTGAAAGTAATGGATCCGGCGGCGATTAGTTTGTGCCGCGAAAACAAAATCCCTATTACGGTGTTAAATATCTTCAATAAGGGCAATATAACGAAAGCACTAAACGGCGAAAAAATCGGAACAATGATTTCGGAGTAACGAACGCACTTTGATGAATGAAATTTCATCTTGAAAGGATTATGATGCCAACGAAACAGATACTTTCATCCCACGAAAGCAATATGACAAAAGCGGTGGACTTTTTGCAGAATGAACTAAAAT
>QNBU01000208.1 GCA_003644215.1 Planctomycetota bacterium | reverse complement strand
TCCATGGCTTCGCGCACCTCGGCGATGTGCAGGTCTTCGCTGGGGCTGGCGGCGTCGCCGCCGAAGGATTCAATCGTCGCATCGGGGTTGTCGCTGCACCATATTTGGCCCGGTGAGATGGGCCTGCCATCCATCCCGTCGAGTCCCTTGGCGAGGTACATTTTGAACGACTGCATCGTGATACGGCTGGCGCGGTCGCTCAATCGGGTGTTGAGTTCGTCCTGCAAAGGAAGTAGTTGTTCGACATCGCTGATGCCCTCATAATAGCCCGGCTGGGGCAGGTTGGGGATATGCACCACTGGAACCCGCCCCAGCGGATTGACGCCTTCTGCCGCCAGGTGTCCGTCTTCGTAGCGCTGCCAGGCGTCGGCAGCGAGGATTTCTGTAACGGCGATTGTTTTTCGCTGCGAACCGGCAGCAGGGCCGCCGAAAAGTTTTGTGATGAATGAATCATTATCGTCTGGCCTGTTGCAGAGCTGATGAAAGTGCTGGACATAGGCGGCCATGCGTTTGTAGTCAGTTTCTTCCAGGACCGGCAGTGCGCGGGGCGCGTCGATGGGTTCCAGCGAAATCTCACCCGCGGCCCGCAGAATGGAATCTACTGTCAGGGGAGGAGTGATAGGGGATGTGCCGTCAGAAGTGAGGTTGGCAAGACGAGCCGCGAGCGAACCGCTGGTTCGCACAATGCAATCGACGAAGCCATAGACGGCCCCAAGCACCGCCAGATCCTGGAAGAAGACAGCCCCGCCGTTGGCGTCGAACACAGCTTTAAGAATCGACTCAATGTCTTTGCGACGATCGTCCGAAGCGGCGGTGCTTTGTATTGTAATGGGTTTGCCGAAGAGAAAATCGACCATGGCGTTGATGCGCCAGCCAATGTCGTTTTCGATGACGACTTCTTTTCGCCGGGCGCCGGAGTCGGTTTTGCCGGTGATGCGGGCGGGCAGACCGAGTTCCTGCGCCTGGATATATCCGCGGCTGGTATCGGAGGCGGCGGGCGTTTCGGCGGCGGTGTTGGCGTAGTAATCCCACAGCCGATTGAAGCGGGCCGCCGATTGGGGCCACTGTTGTTCCACCAGCCAGCGGACAAAGCCAGCGTCCAGTGTTGGGTCGTCGAAAATGTCTAACTCGTATGCCATTATTTTCTCTTTCACTTTTTTGTTGCCATTTCCACGGCCAAGCACAACTTGACCGTGCCAGGCGTTTGTTATCGTTTTCACGGCCAGGATGGCCGTGCTACCCGGCCTTGTTATCAGCCGCTCTGTATTACCTGTGAACCTGCGCATTTTGGTCGAAATGGTGGAATGGCGACCGGGGTTGAGATTGATAAGTGTTGGCAAAACAAGAGGATAAAATTTTTATTTTTTTCGGATTTTTGGTTTTCAACCCCTGCGCTTTTGGGTCGAAATGGCGAACTGGTGACCGGCTATGAATGTAAAGATATGAAAAAAACTTGACATCTTCGGTTGTTTTATATACACTGCTTGTCACCAACGATGAGATAAGGGTGGATGGAAAGATCGTTTCACCTTAATCTATAACACAGCCGCAGGGAACTCCTCCTCCTGCGGCTTTTTTTTTGTGAATCTGTCCCAAACAAACGACGATATACCCTACTGGCCGATGGTCAGCATGGACACGGCCCACCCTACAATTCAATTTTGGAGTTTTGACGATGCAATTACTCTATGAATTAGAAAGAACTGACAGGAACCAACCCGTCGAGACGACGAAGAAATGCCCTTTTTGCGCCGAAATCATCCAGCTTGAGGCGATTAAGTGCCGCTGGTGCAATGAGTTTCTGGATGGTCGTAATCCGATAACTCCGAATAAGCCGCCGGCATCAAAAAAGAAATGGCATCAGTCCGGCGGTGCGCTGGTGGTGGCGTTTTTGACGGTCGGGCCGCTGGCGATTCCGCTGGTGTGGACTAATCGGCGATACAGTTTAGGCGTCAAAATCGCCCTGACGGTGGCGATGGCCGCGGTTACGGTCGGTATCGGCGTAGCGATGTACCGCGTGGCTACCAGTACGCTGAATCAGATCAAAAGCTTGGGGCTTTAAGAAACGCGATCCGTTCGCCCCGTTGGGGCCTGAGATATGTGGGAGAGCATCGATTCCGGCGGCTTACGCCCGGCGGCTAACTTACTTTTGCCCCTCCGGGACTTTTTGCTCCCAATGTCCGCGTTCGGTTGCAAGCTAAAGCTTGAACTCTTACGGGTTTTTTGTTGCCATTGGGTCGGTGATGTGTTATACTGGGCGGTGTTGTTTTCAAGCGAAAGGAAGCACGCCATGAAAATCGCCATTGCCTACAATGCCTACGGAGCCAACCTGGCCGCGGCGATAAAGCCCTGCCTGTCCGAGCTCAATCACGAGGTCTTTGATTTTGGTGTTTCCGACGACGGTCTGGACGATGCGGATGTCGCTTATGCCGCCTGCAGACAATTCCCCGACGAACATATCGACCGAGCCATCCTGCTGTGCGGGGCCGGGCAGTGTACCTGCATCGTCGCCAATAAGATGAACGGCCTCTATGCGGCGGCCTGCAACGATGTGTTTGAGGCCCATCAGGCCCGACAGCGGTTTAATACCAATGTCCTGTGCCTGTCGGTCCGCTGGCTAAATGCGACCCGAGCTGTGGCGATTGTCAAAGAATGGCTCAATACCCCGTTTCAAAACAGCCGGCGTAACGGCCGCGCGTTGGAGAAGATCCGGGCCATCGAACAAGGTCAATGCCCTGTGAAACATTTCTTTTCAGGAGCGGAATCGGAGCAATCACAATCGTGAAGGTTCACGCTTTAGTGTGCAAAAAAACAAGCTAAAGCTTGAACTCTTACGGCCCAGCCGGCACTGGCAAGCTTTGCTTGAAGGTGCCACCCTTGCCACAACACCCACAAGCTCCGCTTGAAGGTGCCACCCGTTATGGCCACCCTTTATAATTCCTTGCATTGCCTTTGCAATCGGGTATAATGTGCTTGGTTCGTTGAGACACTCTTGATAAGGAGACCGCGCGATTATGGTGGAGTTTTATACATTTGAGGATGTGCTGGATTTCGCGATTCTGCAGGAAAAGGCCGCACAGGAGTTTTATACCAAGCTCTCCGGTGAGGTGCTGAATGAGGTCGTGCAACTGTTCTACCGCACGCTGGCCGAGGAGGAGCTTGTTCACGAAAAGAAATTGCGCCAGCTAAAACGCCACCCGTATGAACTGGCCGAGCCGGATATCGAAATGCTCAAAGACAGCGGCTACCTGGACGCGATGCCAGCGGCGCCGGATATTTCGCTGACTCAGGCCGTTCGGTACGCGATTAAGAAG
>QNBU01000207.1 GCA_003644215.1 Planctomycetota bacterium | reverse complement strand
GGACGTGGAAAAAATCATCCTGAAAACCCCAAAAGGCATTACTACCGCCGAATTGGTCATAAAAACCGGCCTGGATGCTGCCCGGGTTCGCTATTTTATCGCACAGCTTAGGAAACAGAAACGTATCGAGACACCGAAGCGGGGACTTTATGCCGGTGTGAAATCCACGACCGGCAGGACGTCCCGTCTTGCGGACATGGAAACGGTATTGAAGATCATCAATAGAAGCCGCAAAGGAATCACCACCTCAATGGTTGCCGAAAAAAGCGGGCTGGATGTTCCTGCAATTCGCTATGCCATCACCCGTCTGAAAGGAAAAGGAAAAATCAAGGCCATCTCCCGGGGTCTTTATAAAAAGGTGTAGGGCCTGTTTTTAAACCACGTGCGTATTCCGCTGGATAGTGACCACCCATTCCGCTACAAACTGACCACTCATTCCGCTGCATTGTGACCACCCATTCCGGAACATTGTGACCACCCATTCCGCTGATTGTGACCATTTTATTTTGGGCGAACTGACGCTGGATAAATCGCACTTTTTTCGATATTCCTTCCCAAATTCAAATTTGGGAGGATCTATGGCAAAGGACCGATTATCCATGCGAAAATTCAAAGAAGTTTTAAGACTCAAATTCGATCACCAACTCACCAACCGTAAAATTGCCAAAAGCTGTGCCATCTCCCATGTCACCGTGGGAAAGTATCTGGACCTGGCCAAACGGGCCGGGATCACCTGGCCGCTGCCCGATGACATCGATGACAACCAACTCGAACAGCGTCTGTACGCAAAGGGTTCTCGACCGGCGTCAGACAAACCGACCATGCCGCCCATGGATTACCTGTTTCAGGAGATGAAAAAGAAATATGTCACCTTGCAATTGCTGTGGTACGAATACAAACAGGGCAATCCGAACGGTTACCAATACAGCTATTTTTGTGAACTGTACCAAAAGTGGCGCAAACAACTGGACGTAAGCCTGCGGCAGGAGCATCTGGCCGGTGAAAAGGCTTTCATCGATTATGCCGGGCAGACAGTCCCCATCTTCAATCCAAACACCGGCAAGGTTGATTTTGAAGCACAGATTTTTATCGCCACTCTGGGGGCCAGCAATTACAGCTATGCTGAGGCCACCGCCTCCCAGAAGCTGCCCGACTGGATCAAATCCCACATCCGCGCCTTTGAGTTTTTTGGTGGGCTTCCCCAGATCCTGGTGCCTGACAATTTAAAAAGCGGGGTCACCCACCCCTGCCGGTACGAACCTGATGTCAATCTGACCTACCTGGATCTGGCTCGGCACTACGGCACCACGGTTATTCCTGCCCGGCCCGGTAAACCAAAAGACAAAGCCAAGGTCGAAAGCGCTGTGCTGATTGTCGAGCGCTGGATCCTGGCGGCCTTAAGAAACCACCGTTTCTTCTCCCTGGCGGAGCTGAATCAGGCCATTGCTGAAAAGCTGGTCGTGTTCAACCAGCGCCTTCTGCAAAAGATGAAGGTCTCCCGCCGACACCTTTTTGAAACCATCGACAAACCGGCGCTGGCCCCACTGCCGGCCCATCCCTACGAGTACGCCCAATGGAAAAAGGCGACCGTGAGTATCGATTACCATATCGAGATAGAGCGGCACTATTACAGCGTTCCTCACCAACTCCGGGGTAAAAAACTCGACGTGAGCGTGACCGCCACCACGATCGCGATCTTTCATAAAAGCAGGCGCGTGGCCAGCCATCAGAAAAGGCATCGCAAGTTCGGCCACACCACCGCAGTCGAACACATGCCCAAGGCCCATCAAAAACATCTGGAATGGACCCCGTCACGGATCATTGACTGGGCTGGCAAAACGGGGCCTCATACCAAACAGATAGTTACTCAGATCATGCAGCGCCGGTCTCATCCGGAACAAGGCTTCAGATCCTGTCTGGGGGTGATGCGCTTGGGTAAACGCTATACCCCCCAACGCCTGGAAAAGGCCTGCCAACGGGCGGTAGCCATCGGAGCTTATGCCTATAAAAACATCGAATCAATCCTCAAAAACGGGCTTGACCGGCAACCACTGACACCGGCTAATAAACGCCCGGCTGCCGTTCATCCCAATATCAGAGGACCACGTTATTATAACCAGGAGGATCTACCATGTTGACGCAACAAACACTCGACAAGCTGTACGATATGAAACTGCCCGCCATGGCCGAAGCCTTTACCCAGCAGCTGGGCCAACCGGATCTGGGAGAACTGAGCTTTGAAGACCGCTTTGCCATGCTGGTGGATCGGCAATGGACATTTAAAGAAGATCGCCGCATGACCCGGCTACTGAGAATCGCTAAACTCAAAGACAGTGCCTGTATCGAGAATATCGACTTCAGGACACCCCGTAGCCTGGATAAATCTTTGGTTATACGGTTGTCCGCCAGCGACTGGATCAAGAAAGCCCAAAACGCAATTATCCTCGGTCCCACCGGTGTGGGTAAAACCTATCTGGCCTGCGCCATTGCCAACTGTGCCTGTCGCAACGGCTACTCCGCCATGTATAAAAGGGCGCCGCGATTGTATCAGGAAATCGCCATCGCCCGGGCCGATGGGTCCTACCCCAAGCTGATGAATAAGTTGTCAAAGATCAAGGTGCTGATTATTGATGACTTTTGTATTACACCGATGAGTGATCCAGAACGGCGGGACCTTTTGGAAGTTAGAAGATCGCCAATCAATCTCTTCCACCATCATCGCCACCCAGGTTCCGGTTGAAACCTGGATCGAACATATCGGTGATCCGACCTTGGCCGATGCCATTTTGGACCGTCTGGTTCACAACGCCCACAAAATCAATTTGAAAGGAGAATCCATGCGAAAAATCCATTCGTCCTTGACGAAATCCGACAACTCTGAGAGGTAAGAAAAACCCGGCGTCGCTTCGCTCCGATCAAGTGGACAGTTTGCAGCGGAACAACTGGTCACAATAAAGCGGAACGGGTGGTCACTATCCTCCGGAATGGGTGGTCAGTTTGAGCGGAATACGCACATGTTTGTAGCAAGCTTGTTAATTAGTGCTGAGAGCTGCTTATGATACTGTCAGCGAGGCGTAGGCGGTGGGAAAAGAACTATTAAATGACGGGATTGATAGTATTATAGTGATTACAAGCAAATCTCATACAAGGCGGGCAGGGTATATCTGGAAGAGTTTGTATGAAAATAAAATGGGAGTGTTGACAGTCGCGGTACAAAGGGATCCATTTGCAGTAGATAGATGGTGTCGGTCAGGCCGTCAGGTTAGGTGGGTAGTGGCTGAGTATGGGGCATGGCTATGTGCCTGGTGGAAGCTATATGT
>QNBU01000206.1 GCA_003644215.1 Planctomycetota bacterium | reverse complement strand
CCACAAAACAAATCGATGTTGCGATGAAGCTTTCATCACAAACATGTTATGTCGGACAACCCGTCATTTTGACCTTGTCATTTTATGTTTGGACAGATATCGTTCGGGCCGACCAGATCGCAAACATTGGCATCCAAATTCCGTTTCTTGATGATGGAAATTTCTATCAGGAAGCGGTTGATACACAATTCAGGAAAGTGAAACAGACGGTTTTGCCAATCAATGGGCAAAAAGAATATGTTTACCAGGACCAACTCCTGCATAAAGGAGTCGATTGTCTTCGCATTCGCTTTACCAGAGTGCTGATACCCAAAAAACCGGGAGTGCTTAACTTAAACAGTGCTTCGGTTGCCGCGGATTTGGCTGTGGGACAAAAACAACAAAGCCGGAACCGTTTCTTTGGAGATTTCTTTGGTTCTCAGTACGAATACAAGCGTTTTGGGGTTCAGTCTGATCCCATTCAGTTACAGGTGCAGGCATTACCTCAAGAGGGCAAACCGGCTGATTTCTACGGACTTGTTGGAAATTATACAATTTCAGCCGATGCGACCCCCAAAGAGGTCAATGTCGGCGATCCGATCACATTGACGATTCATATCAGCGGAAGTCAGTACTTAAAGCCGGTGCAGTGGCCCAAGCTGGAAAAGATTCCCCAGATGACAGAGTCGTTTAAGATGCCGTCTGAGCGGTCGGACGGAAAAATCCAAAATAACGCAAAGGTGTTTACGCAAACCATTCGGCCCAATCGGGATGATGTCAAACAGATACCGCCGATTCCGCTAAGCTTTTTTGATGTCAGCAAGGGACGCTATCGGACAGTTTACACAAAGCCCATTCCGTTGCAGGTTTCGCCTACCCGCATTGTCACCGGAAGCGATGTCGAAAGCCGTCAATTGCCAACTTTCGGAAAGAAAATAAAAGCTGTAAGAGAAGGGTTATCCGCCAATTATACTTCTTTAGATGCACTGGTTAATCAACATTTTTCTCCACTTATTGCGTTGACCAGTCCTGCCTTTATCTTCCTGTATGCGGTTCCATTGATCGGCTTGCTCAGCAGTGCTGCTGTGCGGTATATCGTCACAGCCAGCCCCCATCGCAAGAACGCCAACAGACGCCGACGGGCCCGTTCGCATGCAGTCAAACGGATTCGGCACGACGCGGTGGACCATGAAAAACCGTCCCAGCAGGTTTTGCTTGCCCTAAAACAGTACATCGTGGACAAATTTGGAAAACCGACTGGGTCGCTGACCGCGATGGATTGCGGAAGCATCATTTTTGAAAAAACAAACGATGGTGAACTGTCCGCTTTGTATCAGGAAATCATGGAGGAAACCGAGGCATCCGAATACAGCCCCATGGCATTTAAGCTGACAACCGAAAAACAAAAAGAAATCATTGAACTGATCGCTAAAATCGAGAAAAAGGTAAAATGAAAACACGATATACAATTTTATTCGGAATCTATTTACTTTTTTTGTGCGCCGGCTTACCTGCGGCCATGACAAAAGACCAAATACACCTTGCTTATATACAGGCGAATGAGGCGTTTTCAAAAGCGAATAAAATGATAGATGACCCAAATCAGGCACAAACCCTCTATCAACAAGTGATTCTCGGCTATCAAAAGATTATTCAGACCGGTCAGATACATAATGCAAAATTGTACTGCAATCTGGCGAATACTTATCTGCTGACAGGGGATCTTGGCCGGGCGATCTTAAATTACCGTCGGGCCCAATACCTGGACAGTTCCAATCCGGACATTCACAAGAATCTGAACTTCGCAAGAAGTAAACGCATGGACCGGTTCACTGTTGCGACCCCGAAAAAGATTTTGAAACGGTTATTTTTCTGGCACTATGATTTCTCAATAAAAACGCGGCTTATCGTTGGAGGGGTCTGTTTATCCATTTTGTGTATCTGGCTGATGCTGAGGATGTGGATTGTCAAGTGGCCCGCTGTAATCCCTGTTTGCAGTGTGATGGCATTACTATTGTCTGGAATGATTGCCTCGGTAGTGATTGAACAGCATACATTGTCAACACACCGCAACGGTGTGATTATCACAGAGGCCGTTATTGCCCGGCAAGGGGACAGTGAAAACTATCCGGAAAGCTTCAGTGAATCGCTTCATGCAGGAACTGAGTTCGAAGTCATCGAACAGCGGCCCGCTTGGCTTCACATCAAACTGTCCAGTGATCAGAATACTTGGATTCCTGCTTATTCAGCAGAGTTAATTTAATCGATTTTCGTGTCGATTTCAGCCATGGTCTTTATAGTAAAACTATAACTATTCCACAACTACAATGTCGAATAGCTCTAAAACATAAAAAGGACGGTAGGAAATCAAAAAACTGAGAGCGGGGATTCGATCCCCTGTAACCATAAACATCCCCATCAGGGTCTGGACGATGAGATGATTGAACCCCCTCCTCAAGGAACGAGAGAAATCATCTGCCGAGAGCGTCTTGGCGGGCTCTTGAAATACTATGGGAACTGTCGTAAGAATATACGGAGATAAGTTATGATTTCAAATCGGCCGTATTAGCTTCAAGGCCCACCAAATTGATGACAGCCAATAAAATTGCAAACTGGGGTCGTGGAAACGCTTGACGAAAAAGCGTTTTTTGCTACACTAAATCAGGTTGCAACACGGAGTTTACGGACTTATGGGATGACTGTGAATGCAAATAATTTCCACCAATATCTTGCTTTTTTAATCGACATCCGTATTTACCATGTGTTCCCCCCAGCACTTGAATGAGCCAATCGCATAGAGTCAAATATTATTCATTCGTAACTGAACATCAATCCAAAGCTGCTGCTGAGCGAACGCCGCTTGGGAGCGGTCGCTATGGCAGGGATGAGAAATTTTCAAAAAAATGAACGATTTTTCGGGGGATGGTGGCAGCGGGATGTACTTGTTGTCTTTGGATGTCCTTGATTGGCACTAACCTCTTTGTATATAGCATGTTATGGCTATTTCTTGCTTGACATATAGGAGTGTTTTGGTACGATATAGGTGTAGCAGTTATGAGTTTTGAATTTTTAATTTTGAATTAAATGAACCGCCGTTGGCGGGCTGAAAGCTGAGGACTGGCTTATGGATAATGAACAGGCATTGGTGCTGTATGAAGAGGGTCGGGCGGTGAGTGAAATCGCTGAGGCGATGGGGGTGACTCCGCCCGAAATCAATGACCTGCTGGCGGAGACCGATGATACGCAGACGGTGGAGGTTGTTCGGCAGGACAGGCATGTTCGAGGTCTTCGGCGGGTTCGGTCGCTGGCCGATGGGATTATACAGGTGTATCTGGAAAATTT
>QNBU01000205.1 GCA_003644215.1 Planctomycetota bacterium | reverse complement strand
GAACGGCATTACCAGTTTATGGTCGATATGTTGCTTCAGGGACACGGCGAGGATGTTTCGGTCCGAATGACACTGCCAATCGAAACGAAGAGCCAGAGCGTTCGGGATGAAACCGTCAAATCCTCAAGTTTCCCTTTTTCCATTGAAAGCGGGCGAAATACTCGTTATGGCCTTTGGGCGGGCAGACAGATCAGCGATCAGCAAAAGCTTGGCTACTCCTGCACAGTCCGAACGAGCCGTGAATACTACGAATTGGCTCCGTCAATAGCGCTACCGGAGGACTATCCGGCCGGAGTACAGCCGTACCTATTGTCAACAGAGACAATTCAGTCGGATTCCGAAGATATCGCATCACTGTTTGAAGCGATTGTTCCTCAGCAGCAGCGAGAAAACATAACCGAAATTATCCGGCGTGCGTATGACTACTGCTATCTGTCGATTGAACCGGCCAAAATCACTGGAACGACCGACGCGCTGACTTGTTTAAGGTTAGGCGAGGCCTCCTGCGGCGGCAAATCCCGCTTATTGGTGGCGATCCTGCGGCACGCCGGAATCCCCGCTCGTTTAGTGGGCGGGCTGATCTTAAAAGACAGTACATGGACGGCCTCTCATCTTTGGGTTGAAGTCTGGGTGGCAGGCCGATGGATTCCGTTCTGCCCGTTGAACAATTATTTTGCCGAAAAACCGATGCGGTATCTGGTTCTGTATTATGGCGAAGTTCCCCTCATTAAGCATACGCGAGATATAAACTTTCATTATAACTTTACGGCCAATCCGATTCTTGCCGCCCCCGCAAATACCGCTGGATTGACAGGGTTACTGAACCTTTGGGGGCTGTTTGAACAGGTTCATATCCCGATTGAGCTTCTAAAAGTTATTTTATTATTCCCCATCGGCGCCCTGGTCGTAACATTTTCCCGTAATATACTGGGCGTGCTGACATTTGGAGTTTTTGCCCCTGCCTTATTGGCGGTGGCCTTTCAGGGGACAGGACTGGTCTGGGGGGTGGCACTTTTTGTCCTTATCCTTGCCGTGGGGTCATTTGTTCGGCTCTTCCTTGAACGCTTTCAATTGTTGCAAACGCCGCGGCTGGGTATTATGTTGACGGTAACATCTCTGACGATGCTGGGTATTTCGATCCTGAGCGTTGTCAAAGGGTTTACCTTGTCCAGCCGAGTCAGTTTGTTTCCGCTTGTTATCATTTCCATGACAATTGAGCGTTTTTCGGTGATGACCGAAGAGGAGGGGGCTGCAACCGCGATTAAGGTTTGTATCATGACGATATTGGTGGCATGTTTTTCGTATGGGGTGATGAATTTGGAAGTCCTTGAGTCCATGGTCCTGGCCTTTCCTGAGACTCAGTTACTGGTTCTCGCTTTATTTTTTATCATCGGCCGATGGCCCGGTCTGCGGCTTTTGGAATATGTCCGTTTTAGAGACTTTATTTTGGAACGGAAGAGATGATCGGGCGACTCATTGACAGGATGCGAAATCTCCATAATGGCGTACTGGGTATTAATGCTCGAAATCTGGCGTGTGTGTATCCGTTAAACCCCCGTTGTCATTTTCCACGGGCGGACAATAAGCTCTTGTGCAAGCAGTTGTTAGCGAAGCGGCAGATTGCACACCCTAAAACACTGGCCGTTTACAATCAATATCGCGATCTTTTGTGCCTGGAGGCGGATATAGAAAACCTTGATGGTTTTGCGGTCAAACCCGAACGCGGATGCGGGGGACGCGGGATACTGGTTGTCAAACGCGATGCTGATGGTTTATTGCGATCCGGCGGAGAGGGCGTCGGTTCTGCCGAACTTCGCGCTCATATCTATCGGATACTGACGGGGTGTTTTTCGCTTGAAAAAGTCTCCGATTCAGCATTTATCGAACAGTTGATTATTCCTGACGACACTTTCAAAGATGTCTCGTTTGGAGGGTTGCCGGATTTCCGTATTATCATGTATCAACATATTCCCGTCATGGCCATGGCGCGGGTTCCCACCGCCGAATCCGGCGGCTTGGCCAATCTGCATCAGGGTGCTTTGGGGTTGGGCGTTGACTTGCAGACAGGAATAACGACGCAGGCGGTTTATAGGAATCGTCATGTAGCATATGCTCCGAATACGAACAAACCGCTGGCGGGGATACAGATACCGCATTGGGAACATATTCTTGATATGGCAACGCAGAGTTCGCATCTATTTGGTCTTGGATACCTGGGTGTGGATATTGTGATCGACCGTTGCCAGGGTCCGATGGTGATAGAGGTCAACGCACGGTCGGGATTGAATATACAACTGGCCAATGCCGCAGGCCTGAAAGCCAGCATACCATGGGAGGCCGCTTTATGATTCACAGGAAAAGTGATATCTTGTTCACGCTGACGATGCTGACAGTCATTTTGTCTATTGGGGCTTTTCTCAGGCATAAAGTTATATCAGAAGTCAATCGCCCCCCCATCCGGGTTGATGGTAACTATGAGGAGATGACCGCTTCGCAAAAGTCGCTTAAGGACACGGATGAATATAGTGACGAACGCGATGAGGAGGCGGCTACCAAAATTGATCCTGTCCTTTCTGAGGCCGTGCGCCTCAAGAAAGAAGGGTATCTGGATGCGGCGGTATCAATGCTGGAACGCGTTCACAGCTATGACCCCGCCAATGAAGAGGCCATGATCAGGTTGGTCTCTGCTTACATTGCGTTAGAGCAATTTCACAAGGCCGAGAAAATGCTGTCGAAAATGCTGGAGTTGGACCCTCAAAATGCGCGTGCCTATTACAATCTTGGGGTTGTTAAGTCCAGGCAGGGTGAATCGGCAGATGCCGTTACCGCTTACACCAAGGCACTGGCACTGACCCCTGTTTATACGCGGGCTTATTATAATCTGGGGCTGATTCATCTGAAGATGGGTCTATGGGAAAAGGCAGAGGAGCATTTTCGTGCAATCACTCGATATGATCACTCTGCCGGATCCGCGAAAGCTCATTTTCAGCTTGGTTATGTGTTGTCCAGACAGACCGGCAGAATACAGGACGCTATCGCCGCCTATCGTCAGGCCATCGTGCTGAAACCGGATTATGTCAAAGCGCGTAACAATCTGGCGATGCAGTTGGAGAAGACAGACGACGCCGACGGTGCGATTGCAGAGCTGGAAAAGAGCATTCAACTGGACCCATCCGCTGCCGGTTCGCTGTACAATCTGGGACGGCTTTATTCCGACGCGGGCCGGCTCCAGGAGGCGGCGAATTGCTATCGGTCAGCGGCTCAGGCGGATGCGTCACTCGCCAAGGCGTTTTTCAATCTGGGTGCGCTCGAGGAGAAATGG
>QNBU01000204.1 GCA_003644215.1 Planctomycetota bacterium | reverse complement strand
TGTATTGCCAGCCAGCAGTGCCTGTGAATACGGCCCGATTGCGGCGGGAGCTTTGTCTGTCTGTATCGCTTTTCGTTGTGTCATTTTTGTCTCCGATATTAGTTGTTAGAGTTCGAGCTTTAGTTTGTTCTGTTGCGCTTTACGCACTAAAGTGCGGACTCTTACGGGCTTTCCTCTATATTGCCAAAAACGAATCGTCTTTGGATTTGGCATCATTTTCCGCACTGCGGCTGGTCGGGGCCGTGCCGCCCTGCTTGTCCTGCTCGATCGGATTCTCCTCGGTGGACCAGAAGGTGTAGATGTTGTCATTATTCACACCGACATTGGGCTGTTTTTTATGAGAAGTATGTCCATCGACGAAAAGAACATTTTGACCATTGGCGTATTTTTGTCCCTTTTTTCTGTGGTTGACTGAGTTTGAGGGCCTCCAATCAGTCGGAGTCATGTCTTCTATTAGCTTGATTATCTGAGGAGGTTCTTTGGCCGCACCTGGCTCAACAATGTTACCCAAATCAAACCATGGATTCATATCTGCCATAACCGCAAATGAAGCAGGCAACCATGCGCCTGCGGGATGTTTCCCATAGGGATTGTGATAGGCATAGCTGACATGCTCGTGCGGTTTGGCCCCGAAATCCCATAATTCAACAGGGTCAAGGCTTTTTGTATTTTCTCCAGTAAACTCGATATATTTTTTGGGCTTAGACCGTTTATACCATTTCTTATCGTCGTTTCCCGGACAGATAAACCTTTTCGGCGAAACATCAGCTTCCCTGACGAGAAGATATAAACTTGATGTGATTGTACGAGAGACCTTTTCCTCGGCTCCGCCCTCGTCGAAATCAGGTGTTGCGTTGTCATAGTCAAAACCCAGCCGTTTTGACCACGGCCCAGTACCGGGTAGTTGTGGATAATTGTCGTCGCAATCATAGGCGTAAACCATCATTGCTGTCCCAAGGCCTTTTAGATTCGTTGCGCATAGAACTCTCCCCCTGATATCAATTCGACAAGTCGATATCGCTGGGAGTATAATTGCAATGATAAACAAAATGACAACGATTGTTACAATCACTCCCACTAAGGTTAGACCTTTTTGTTTTCCCATTTTTTGCTCCTTGTGATATTGTATTTTTTCATGTTTTCGTTGCGAACAACAGCGCGCCGATTATAACGCCGGCGTTTTTCGGGAACGCAATCGGGCGGCTCGCGCCGCCGCGCTATTGTTGCGTATCTCTTTTTCGTTTTGACAGCAATAAAAGGTTTCGCAGGGCGGCGGTGTCGCGGGCGGCGAACCAGCGGCCGTAGAAGTCTTTTTCCTGCACGATCTGGGCGATGGCCATTAGGGCACGCAGATGATAGTTGCGCTCATCTTTGGTACCCGCCAAAAAGAACACGGTTTTGACCGGGTCTTTGGCGTGGGGGAAATCAATGCCGTCGGCCGCTCGCACGGGCAGTATCTGGAACTTCTTTTCGCCCTCGATCACGATATGCGGGATCGCCAGTCCCGTTTCCAAAACGGTGGACCCTTCGGCCTCTCGTTGGCCTATCTTTTCCACCAGTGTTTTTTGATCAATCTCTAACTTTTCGGAAAAGACCGCCGCGGCCTGCTCGAAGACCTCCTGTGCGGGTTTTTTGCCCTTTAAGTCGAAGATGGTACAGTCATGCAGCAAGTGGTCAAAGCGGTCAGCGATGATATTATCCCGCTCAAAGAGGATGTCCCGCAGCTCGTTCTCAAGTGTGGGCGAAGTGATCTCCCGGTCCGTGACCTGCTGTACCACGCGCATCACCGCCGAATCCTGCATCACCCGTTTGGCGGCGTAGAGTTTATACCATACGGCACTCGTGATCAAAAAGCCGCCACTGATGCACAGCGGCACACGCCCCATTTTCAACAGCAGAACCAGATACACCACGATCGTGGCGATGGGCAGATA
Organism: Planctomycetota bacterium; assembly: GCA_003644215.1. Taxonomy (GTDB): domain Bacteria; phylum Planctomycetota; class Phycisphaerae; order Sedimentisphaerales; family Anaerohalosphaeraceae; genus 4572-13. The sequence goes on along the minus strand of QNBU01000204.1, from coordinate 1,394 downwards.
TGGGTAGAAAGGCACTTTGAATTTCGGGCGGTAGGTTTGGATTTTGCTCTGCCGCATCAGGATTACGCTGACATTATCCATCAAAAACATCAGCAAGAGCAGCGCCGAAGCCGTCTTGACCAGAAGCTCCAGCTCCAGAAATACGATGGAAAGAATCATTAATCCGCAGGTAATCAGAATGCTGTGTCCCGGTGTACCGAATCGCTTGCTGACCTGTGCCAGTCCTGCTGGCAGCAGGTGATCCCGGCTCATGGCCATCGGGCTTCGCGATGCGGCCAGAATACCACCGTTAGCTGTCGTGACAAATGCCGCCAATGCCGCCAGCGTCAGCAGCACGACGCCCGTTGTTCCCATGAATACGCCCGCCGCTGTGGAGATCGGAGCGTCTGAAGCGGCTAATGCTTCGCTGTCCAATACCCCAATGGTTACAAAAACGACCGCGATATAAAAGAGCGACACCACCGCCCAAGCCAGCAGCATTCCCGTTGGCAACTGCTTTCCGGGCTGACGGACTTCTTCGGCAATGGTGGTTACTTTGGTCAGTCCACCGAAGCTGACAAAGACCGCACCGGTCAGTGCCAGAATCGTCCATTTTCCATGCGACGCCTCGGGCGAAACAAATGGATGAAACCGCACCGGGTGAACGCTTGAAATCCCCATGACGATAAACACACTCAACACGACGAGCATATACAACACCAGCAGATTTTGAAATCGTGTGGTACTCTTGACGCTGACCCAGTTCATCCCGCCAAAAAACAGACAGCACGCCGCGGCGATTATTTTTAGAGTCGAATTGCTTAGCGTGATCTCGAATGCGTACTGACAAAACATCTTACTGAACAGGGCGATCCCCATGACTGCGAACGCACTTTTCATCGCCAGCGAACACCAGTCGCTCAATCCGCAGAACAGCCCCCACAACCCACCGATGCTTCGCTTGACATAGAAGTAGGTCCCGCCCGCCCGTGGCATAGCGGTGGCCAGCTCGGCCTTGGCGAACACACTTGGCAAAATCAGCAGCGACGCCAGCATATAAGAGGCGACAATGGAAGGCCCGCCGATACGGTAAACAATTGCCGGCAGGACGAACAAGCCCGAACTAATCATCGCTCCGGCGGCGATGGAGAACACATCCCAAAGCCCCAGCGTCCTGGATAGCTGATGCTCTTTGTCCATAACGATCTCTCCGTAGATGGTATTCGTTAGCGGTTTCCTCTAATTTTAAGTATAGAGCAATTGTGGACAAAAGTAAATACAGTTTTTTAATTGAACGCAGGCATCTTGCCTGCGCTTATGCGACAGTAAGAGTTCAACAAACACCTTAATTCATTCCATAAACGAAAATCGCTGCCCCTGCACAGGCAGGATGCCTGTGTTCCATTATATCCTTG
>QNBU01000203.1 GCA_003644215.1 Planctomycetota bacterium | reverse complement strand
TATAGAAATCGAGCAGATCGACCAGGCAGTTGCCGTCTAAATCGGCTTCGGGGCACACTACCGTTTCGGTCCAGCCGTTCGTTACTAACAAACAGCAGACGAGCGTACACAGGATTCCTATCCGTTTCCAATTTGATGGTCGAGAATTCATATTCCACCTCGCAATTATCAAATCAAACTCAGTTGCGAATCTCAGAACCACGTTTCGTGCATTGGTGCGAAAGAACTTGAAAGTTGATTTATCAGTTTCATTGTAATCCGCAGCAATGCGTATGTCAAGGAAAAAAAGTGGATGAGTAATACCAATGGCATATATATTTTTGCGCTGGATGCGGATGTAACTTGTTATACTATAAACAGTTACGAAACGAACGAGCGTAAAACCTTACGTCTCATGGTATAAATAACCAGAAGAGGAAACCGGCCGTTCGCGCAAGGGCTCTTTGACGTACCGAACTAATTTAGAATTCGTTTCCCGGTTGCCACCCGAATTATTTTTACTTATTTTGTGATAGTCATTTGCCAAACAGCGATTCGTAATGCATAATAAAGGTAGAGTCCTGAATAAGGCACTTTTAAAAAATGTGCCCTAGCGAATAGGGTCAACGCCCGCCTTACGGCGGGTCTTTTTTTATCCCTGGTCTGCCTGTGAGACAGCAGTTCTGGAAAATCATAAGTCACGGTATAACAGAATATTATACATTTATTTAGGCATACATTGGGCAATACAGGATTGAAATTTTTACTCAATGGCGTTCTATCTCCGACAACCGCGGGGGACGGGTGTTATGGACGCTTGATATGATAGGCGAATTCGTTAGTTTTGGTTTTTATCAATGCGAAAGGCGCCGGTGGCGAGGTCGGGTTCGGCCCAGAACGAAGGATCGCAAGTGGTGTAGTGCTTGGGACCGGGATGGCTTTCGAGGCGCAGAAGTATTTCCCGGCCGGGGCAGAGGATTAACGCGAGGCGACCGCAGAGCTAGCACGGCGTTTCATAAATAAATCGACTATATGAATTCCAAGGAATCCATGCTCAAGAGTACTTGAGCATGCCACCCGATGTGTTTGGTATTCGGCATAGTCGAGAAACTTACGAAATACGATACTAGTGGTGTATGAGTTACGTATTTCATACGGAATATATTTTCAACTATTAAAATAATCAGCGTTTCATTTTTTCTCGAAGTTCCTTGCGGGCCTGGGTGCGGAGTTTGGCGTTTTCGTGGCGTCGTTTTTCTTCCTCGGTTTCCGGTTGAATGGGTGGTACGACTGTGGGTTTTTTGTTTTCATCCAGGGCGACAAAGGTCAGGTGCGCGGTGGTGGCGAGGGATTGCTTACGAGATTTGGGATCTTCGCGGAGGACCCGGACGCCGATTTCCATGGAGGTGCGACCCACATAGTTCACGCAGGCTTTCAGGATCACGTGCTCGCCGACATAGACCGGCTCTTTGAAATGGAGCGAGTCGATGCTGGCGGTGACGACTTCGAGAGCGCAATGCCGCTGGGCGGCCATGGCGGCGACCATGTCGATCCAGGCGACGATGACGCCACCGAACGCCGTGCCGTACTGATTCGCTTGATGCGGCATGAGGATATAGCGTGACTCGACGGCACTTTGGCTGGGTGTTTTCGCTTCTGATTGGTTCATGAATTCACTCCTGACAGCACCATCAATAGTCCCATTTATCGGCAAGATTTAGAGCCCCCGCCCTCGGGGGCTTTTCCATAGCTCCGCCGCCGAAGGCGGCGGGGCTACAATTTCTGTAGTGAAAGGATAACAGGATTGTAAGCGTTCAGTCAATTTTATAAATTCACAACTAAATTGGGAGCCGACCTGCCGGTTAGATGGTTTTGACAAGCATGGCGCAAGTATTCTATAATACTGCGATTCTGCAAGCGACAAGTGGCACATACGGTAAGGATTCTTTCCACATAACGCGCCCCGCGTTCGCTCTGGGTGCCAAAGCTGATTTTACGCCAGAGCACGCCTTGGCGAACGAGCTGTTCGGCAAAGTTATTGGTTGGCGCCACTGTCTGATCTTCTACAAAGGTCCAGAGATATGCACCATAAACACGCCTGCGGTCGCACAACAAAAGGCCCACAGCCAACCTCGTTTACGATTACCGCGAGGCCAGCCGGTTTCGTCGGCATGCGCCACCTTCTGTTGACGAACCTGTTCCAGCGTATCGTTATAAGGCTTTTCTATGGCTTCCGCGATTCTCGCTTCACAGTTGCTCAGACCGCCGAGACTCATCGGCACCTGGAATACTTCATTGATCACGGCCAGAGCCCTCCGCTTGCTGGTGTTGAGCATTCCCGTCAAAATGCCAACGAGCGACAAAACGCCGGGGCCGAAAATATTTCGTCTGACATCGTCCGGCAACGGAGCATAAACCAGTTCACCGCACTTTTTACATTTGCGAACATACTGGACATGTTCGATGACGACCGGTTTCACCGGCGGTATATCAACCGTCTGATGCCGCAGAGGTTCTTCGTCACATTCTTGAAGGTCCTCGCAACCGCAAGTGCAGGCATGCGGCTCATGAGGAACCGTTTTGGTAACCTCCTCGGGCCCAAATTGCTTACGCATATGCGGTTCGTGGCCTTTCCGGGCGCCGCGTTTCCTGCGGCGTTTACCTCTTTTTGGGGGCGGGGGAACTTCCGGGACATCCGAAGACGGCGGCTTGGAGGAATTCTGCGAATTGATTCCCAGCAATCGCTTTATCTCTTTTATCTCCGCTTCCAAAACCGCTATGCGTTTTCTAAGCCTGGCATTTTCTTTTTCCAAATGCTTTATATATGCATCTTTGTCATCTTTATTCATGTTCGTATTATCGGACAAAAGATGCTTTTCTGTGAAATTAATCTCACATTGGTTGAGCGCTTACCTTTAAAGAAATACGTTCCTTATCGCAACAGAAGGACTCGACAAAAGTGAAACTTAGTTTACAGAAACGGCACTATCAATTTTACTGTTACCACTGCTGCGGCCAAAAAGTAAAGTGCCGGCGTCCAATTGTCCCCGGCCAGGGTCGCAGGCACTGGACCGGGCGTTTGAGCTTTCGGTTCCGCCCGCTTCGTCGTCGGCTTGTCTGGTATCGAGATTCCCCTTTGGGCCGCTTGCTGACGCGCAAGCCTGTCCAGTTCGCTGCCGGCAAAGCGATCCGCAACCTCAAGCAGACACTGCTGCACTTCTGCTTCAGGTAAGTGCTTGATCTCGCCAATGATATTTGTTTGGAGCGTGGATTTCAGACTAGCCTGCAAGTTCCTGGTGGAGCGAAGGACAAGGTCTTTCGGACCATCGTCCGTCGGAGTCAACGGCAGCCAGAGTTGCCTCATCTTG
>QNBU01000202.1 GCA_003644215.1 Planctomycetota bacterium | reverse complement strand
GTATCAGTGGGCTTCGCTGAACGCCTGCTGCGAAGTTCCTCTTTTCTTTCACGCTCGGCCTGGACAGCCTGCTTTTTCATAATTTTCAGGGTTTCATCCAAAAACTCCGGTGCCATCCATTCGGTACGGCTGACCGTAAACGAATACGATTCGGGCTGCAGGATATCATGCTGAATGTCCTGGCTCTCATATTGCGACATCCAGATACCCACTCCAAACGAAGCTTCGTCCAGCACCAACGGCAATTCCTCAAGGAGTTTTCGCTGTGAGTCAATTTCGGTCCGTGAAACCTGCTCCCATTTCCCCCAATCTCCATTGTCCATTCGGGTTCTTCGCTGTGCTTGCAGCCGTGCAAATACCGGGGTGGCCAGGTGTGTGTCTTTCCATGATGTTTTCAGCCGAGGCCCCATAAAGCTCTGTTGGAAATTGTTATACAATGCCTGCACATCAAGCCAGGCGGAAACAGTAACGAAGTCAATATCGGCAACTTCAGTTGCGGCCGAAGCATAAGGGTGATCGGGGCCAATGTCTTCGATTGGAACCTCCGCCGCTCCCCTCAAACGCCCAACGGCCACTTTGGCCAAAGAAGGGATGGCCGGCAAAGCATAGGTGCGATCCTCCTGGACGGGCGTCTCGGCCGCACCGGGACTTGGAAACCGGGCAGATGAGGATATTTCGGAAATAGACGACTGGAGCAACCGGTCGTATTCAGACAGATGGGCCCTGCCATGGGGCGGCATCGGCGGAGCGGGTTTATCCAGTTCAGAGACGGCCGTCTCTGCTTCCTGCTTAACATAGCGATCTATCTCAGAGGGGCCTAACTTCCTTTGGCGACCCCGGACTTTGACTTTCTCACCGTAAGGGTTGCTGATAACAAAAATCCACAGCAGGAACATGCTGACCAGTATGCACATCGCCAGTACAATCTTATCCACATGGCTTTCAATCACCGCCAGTATGTTTTTATTTTGCATATCCACAGTCCCTAATTTTATAATGAAATCTGACTTATCATTTTTTTGAAAAATCTAACCCGGTATCCTTCTCCCGGGCGCACAACCCTATGTATCGTCCCGTTCTTCTGTATCTTCAGGTTGGCCAAGTTGCTTCTTGATCAGGTTCGGCTTAATCGCGTCATATCCGGCCCGATTAAACTGATATTCACAAATCAGGTCCAAACGCACCACCGCCCCCTTTCCATAGCGGTAAAGTTCATGAGCAGAGTCCGTTTTGTCGATGACTTTCAAGTCGCTCTGTAAGATGGTGATTTGATTATGACGGGACTCAATGGGCTGGCCGGACTGGACAAAATCAGGATAAAACGAATGCGGCTTTTCGCTGCACAATTCTTTCATAAAGGGAAAGATAAAGCGACTGTCCAGAAGCACTGAAACCGCACAATGAATAACATCCACCTCGTCATTACAAAGACGCCCTGTCGGTGAATGATCCAGGAAAACGCTGGGAGAGTCAGGCATTGCGTAGCTCGGCCTGTCGCGGACTCCCGCCGTTGCCGTGGTCCGGGAATGACCGCGCGTGGTCGTCTGACTTCCTGCTGTAACCAGACCGGCAAAGCGAATGCCCAAAAGCCGCTTAACCGGGGCAGACAACACATTACCTGCCCCCCCGTTCATTTTCTCAATGGCGTCGGCAATATCTTCATACACCCAAAAGGCAACTTGAGAATCCCAGCAATCTTCCAAGGCCTGACTTTTACCCGAAAATTCATAGGCGTCCCAAAATGGATACCATGCAAAGGCAGATGGATTGGCATAAACAGAGACCTCCTGTGCGCGTCTCAAACACAATGCGTCAATCCTGGGATCCTGCGGGGCCACTGCGCGAGTGCCGCGTCTGCCGTAACCGGCTGCCGGTTTCCCGCTGCCGGTTTTTGCTCGAATCTCCGCTTGGCTGGGAGCATCCAGAGCATTAATCGTCTCAATCAGTGTTTCGATCTTAATACGGTATTGCTCCCCAAACTCCAAATAGATTTGTTGAGATGGGTCATCCGGTTCAGGAAATAGCTTGTACTCATAGGTGATTAAATCGCGCCGACCGCTCTGGGCGGCCAGCTCTTTAATCTTATTGGCCTGCTCTTCCAACTTGTCCATAGAGACCCGAATCTGTCGCGGCTCATATCGCGAAGGAACATTATTTTGCAGTTTCTGGACTTTACCAGCCATCCGAACGCTTCCCGTCATTGCCTCCTTAGCTTTCGGCGAAAAAACTAATACCACTAACAAAAGCAACAGTACCGCCACAACCGTGATGATAACCGACGGCGCCAGCGCCTTGTACTTTTTAAGTGTACTCGTAACCGGTTTCAGAAATCCCATGGAGCTATTCATTTTCTCAACCTGTTTTAATTAAACTATCTGTTATTTCCACTGATCACACCTATTGCGACATCCCTACCACGACGACGCCCCTTCGGTTGCTTCCTCTTGCTCCGAAGCATCTTTCCATGTAAATTTAGCTCGAATACGGAACCAGCAATCCTTCTCGATCCATAATTCCTTGCCGTTTAATTTGTTGTATTTTTTTCTGCCAAGGTCTTTTTCTGTCAGTTCCGGATTGCTGTCGATTTCTTTCTGCGTAACAATATCATAGGTTCTGCTGATCTCTTCATTGGTCATCGGATCAATGAGAACCTGTTCGGTATAAATAATGTCCTGCTCTCGTCTTCTGGCCCCGGCTCTGCGATCGGTCGGCTCATTTCGGTCTGAAAGCTGCGGCACGCGCTCGATTTCTTTCTGCACACCGATACCGGCAGGCATCTCTTGTGAATCCAGATCAACCAGGCCGGTTTCCACCTTGAAGTGGGTAATATCGTGCTTGGCAAACAACGCATACGGAATATCCGGAAACAGAACGGCCAACTTTTCAAGCCGGGTTATAAACCCCCAGCGACTTTGGTCTCCCCGGACACTGGGCGGGTCCAGCAACTCGGCGATATTCTGATAGGGGCTATACCCTTCGATCAGCACGGTAAAACCATCGCCCCCTTCGGCCTGCTCTTCTTCTTCCCTTGGGGTTGTCGCCCCCCCCGGCCTTGAGCCGCCAGCGGCGGGACCGAATCCCTCCATCATTCCCGGCATCATACCAGGCATCATCATATCCATTCCACCCGGCATCTCACCCCCCCGAGAAGTCCGAGAGCGGGTTCCGCGTGTAGAGCGCCCGCTACCAGGTTCCGGAAAAGCGGCATTTTCAACATCCTCGGTGTATTCCATCGCAAACCGCGTTACAAACAACTGTTTTCGCTGATCACGAGGAACAGCCATCACACCCTGAACATCCCCGGCCGCAAAGGCCTCATACAGAGCCGCCTGATCAGCATTATACGCTTTCGAGGGC
>QNBU01000201.1 GCA_003644215.1 Planctomycetota bacterium | reverse complement strand
TCCCTGCTTCGTCGGTCACCTCTACCGTGAAACTGCATCCATCCAACGGCACATCATTAAAGTCCGCGGGGTTATTGGCCCAGATGTCGTCGAAACTGTCGCTGGAATTTGTTGCTATGTCGTCTTTCAGCACCGCTATCGCCGTCTCCACCCCCGCCCGGCTCCCCCACTTGCATCGTATCTGTTCCGCCGAGGCAAGGCTTATCCTCGTATCAAGCCTTCTCGTATGGGCCACCGTCGTCATTTCCACCGCCAATAGCACGATAACCCACATCACTCCCACCAACACCAGACCAACTCTCAACCTGTTTTTGTCCGCCAAACTCATATCACTCACTTTCAACCGTTGCGTCTGAACCACCCTGCGTTTGCCGGCCTAACCTGGGAAAACTCACAACAAAGTCTCGCACCATTATCTGCGGCTTTTCCTCGTCACTACCGGTCTGTCCGGCCAGACTTACTTCCACAAGCTCCGGCAGCAGGTTTTTCTCCGGCCCCCACTCCATCTGCCACTCACTGCCGTCGAAGAACCGCACATCAAAACCCACAATGTTTTCCGCAATTCCCATCAGCACCCCCCCTTGTGATTCAATGTCATCCTCCATCCCAACAATCGGGCACAACCTTCGCATAAGCACCGTTTTTTCCTGTTCGGCTTTTTCTTCTTTGTGAAGAAAGTATTGCACTTCATAAACATCGCCCTCCGGCTGCCCCGGCCTGGCCGGCCCTGCGCCCACCACGCGCATCGTAAGGTCCATAATAAGCCCCTCATCGGTTTCCGCCATAACGCCGACAAGTTTAGTTTTGCTCGCGTCCTTATCCCTGTACAGGTTCATCAAGTCTGTGCGCACCATATCAGCGGCGAACCTCAGCTCCTCGGCGCACCTGCAGTTGGCCTCGACCCTTTCCCTGGCCCCTGTAACAGTTCGCAACGTCCCCACTGCAACCAGCGCAATAAATGCGCCTATCACCGAGGCCACCATGACCTCCACTAACGTAAAGCCTTTTCTATCGCGTCCTGCTCTCACCTTCGCCTTCCTCTTCGCCTGAACTTGGGGTGGACTCTTCGCTCTCGCTCGAAAGCTCTGTACTGCCTGTGCCGTTAAAAACCGTCGCCGCCGACACCTTTCCGGCTCGGCCGCCGGCGGTCCAGTAAACCACCATATCCACCCGGTAAATGTTGTCCGCCTCACCTTCCGTTATATCACTACTCCAGTGGTAAACAGTTTGGCTGTCTTCTTCATCGCCGAACCGACCTTCCAACTGCCCGGCCTCGATAAATTGCTCGACACCGATATAGTCAATCAAAGTGAGCTGCCTGTCCAACAACTGCCACGCCACTTCGTTTTCCCTGTTAAGCTTCACACCGCCGAGGCTCTTATTGCTGATGGCGCAAAGCGTAACAACCGCACCGCTCAGCAGAACGGCCGCTGCGACCATCTCTACAAGACTAAAACCTGCTCGGACCGTCCGATTTACCATTCTTCCACGTCCAAATCCAATACCTCAAGCCCCGTTTCCATGGCCTCACCTGATTCTATCCGCCCTTTTCCCGTAGCCGCCGAAATATAGACCGTACAATGATTTTTACCGTCGCCAATCTGCAGCACAGCCATATCAGCCGTGCCGTTGGGCCTAAAGATAATCACACCCTCATCTCCGATATCACCGGCCCGGGCTCTTGATGTTATCTGAATCTCTTCAAACTTGACATCGCCGGCAAACTGACGCGGTTTTGCATACTGGTCTGTTATCACATTTTCTGCGCTATCGGTCTGCGAATCCGCACCAGGCACTGTCAGCAGATATCGATTATTCGTATTATCAAGAATCAGCTTGCACCGTGTTTGCTTTTCAATAGCGATAACCCTCGCGTACTTCGCCGCCAGGAGAACATCCCTTGCCGCCTTTTCAACCAACATCCGCTTATACGTTCCGAAATACATCGCCCCTGAGGCACCCGCCAAAAGGGCAATGATGCTCACCACAAGCATCAGCTCTATTATGGTAAAACCTCCTCCATGAAGTCTGCCTCTTCGTCTGATACCTTTAGTCATTGTAGATGTCTTCATTATCCGTACCTTCTTCGCCGCCCTCCATGCCATCGGCCCCATAGCTTATCAGGTCGTAACTGCCCATGTTGATTTCACCATCGGCAACATACTCGTAAGGATTGCCCCATGGGTCAAGAAGGTCGCTTTGCTTCAGATAGCTGCCGTTCCATTTCTCTTCGACCTCGGCTGGAGGAACTAAAAGCGCTTCGAGCCCTTCATCCTGAGACGGGAACCTGCCGCAGTCATAGAAAAACCTCCCAAGCGCACTTTCGATAAGCGCCATCTTGCTTTTTGCTATGTCCCGCCTGGCCTTACCGAGACCCTTAAACATCCGCGGAACAACAAATACCGCAAGCATCCCTATAATGATGACGACAGTAAGCACTTCTATTATTGTGAATCCTTTGTTTCGCATCTCAACTTCCTTTCCTTTTTCTAAAGCCCGACACCACCGAGTTCCATAACCACAATAGGCAGCAGTGTCGCAGCGATAATAAATCCGATAATCAAAGCTAACAGCAATATCAGCACCGCCGGAAAAATCGCCATAAATCTTGTTACAGCCGCATCGGCAGCCTCATCAAACGTATCGGCCGCATTCAATAAAAGCTCGTCAAGCTTACCCGTCTGCTCACCAACGGAGACTATCTGAACCAATAGCGGCGGAAACAGGCCGCTTCGCCCTAAGGGCTCAGCAAGTGCCTCGCCGGTTTTTACTCTGGCGGCCACTTCATCAATCTCCCTGCCCAACTGTTCGTTGCCAAGTGTGTCACGCACCACGCCGAGTGCATTCAGTATTGTGATGCCGCTTTTTGTAAGCGCTCCTAACGTCCGCGCGAATCTGCCCACCGCTATCGTACGCACGACCGGACCTAAGACCGGTATCTTCAATTTGAAGCTGTCCCACCTAAACCGTCCTTCGGGGCTCCTCTTCCACCTTGCCAGCCAATACAGCCCCCCCGCGACCGCAAGCGCCACAAGCCAGCCAAACTTTATAAGAAAATCACTCATAGCCATTAGCATCCGCGTCGGCAAAGGAAGCACCGCCACACCCCCTGCAATAGTATTGATTATCCTCGGCAATATCGCCGTTATCACGATAATCACTGAGATAAATCCAATGCTCAATACGAATATCGGATAGGCCGATGCATTCTTCATATTGGTCTTTACTTTCTCATCCCTGCCCAAAAGTTGGGCTAATTGCGTCAACGTCGCATCAAGAATGCCTCCCGTCTCACCGACACGTACCATTGAAACATACAACCTGCTGAAAACCTCCGGCCTCTTGCCCATCGCATCTGAAAG
>QNBU01000200.1 GCA_003644215.1 Planctomycetota bacterium | reverse complement strand
GCCGTTCACTCCGGCCGTGGCTTCGTTCCATCCACCCGACCACCCTCCCCTGAATCAGTAGACCTACGGCAATGGTTCTGATATTTTTGAAAGACTGAAAGGAACCTTGCCCCGGAAAAGAAAAGTACGTCCGTTCTCGCATGAGTCAACCCACTCCGTTGCACTCCGGGGTATGACACATGCTGCGAGCGGGCGTATAGTCCAGTTATCGGGGTAAGGTGAAATCTGCTCCACAGATGGGAGCCCCTTTGAGGGGCAGACGGGCTATAACTCGATGCTCCCCGACATCCTCAAAAAATGTCGGGGAGCCTACCATAATGTGATGGGCTGGGCGGGGTGATATCAATCGGAATGCCGGATACCTGCACAAAGCGCTATAGCGCTGCGATTTTGGGATGCGGTGGAACCAGGTCAGCCCAAAAGTAAAGCAGCACGGAAATGCCGTTCCCTTAACCCCCCGCCGGAACCGGACGCGTGGCAGCCCCGCGACAGCGGACTATAACCGCGGGCGTACGGAACTACCATATTCTCGGCTCAAAAAGGGTTGTGGGGGCGGCCCGGCGGGGGAAGGGAATACCGCCAGTCGAAAGCTTTGTGCAGGTATCCGGACTACCACAAGTAAATCATGCCGTCAACCGGCATGCGGCACCATCGATGCCCGGTACTATCCGGGATGAGTGGTGTCCGGTCTTCAGGCGTGAGATTTCAGGCGAGGTGCTGCGGTGCGACACTTAATCCCGAGACGTTTACACGCATCGCGGGCAGTATCATTGATATACTTCACCTGCTTTTCTTTAGGCACCATGCGCAGTTTTTCTTCGAAAGCTTCACGCCACTGCCAGACTTCTTCTACTGCTTTTCCATAGTTCATACGTCATCCTCGTTATCATCAGAGATTACGAATTTATGCGGCGTACTGATGTCCACCATCAAGTCATAGCCATTACGAATGTTGATAGCGTTGAATCCATCAATACGGCGGTCATTTACAAGGTGCTTGCAATTAAAGCTCACGATATGCTTTAAACCATTTACGGTAGTTACCGCTACGTGTCGGCAATCATTATAAACACTCTTTGAACTCTTTCCGCCGAACTCGGAGTTGATATACTGGTCTGTGAGCTTCAATGCTTCTTCATCGAACTCCAATAAAACCGGGTCGATACGGTTAACGTGTTCGACAAGCCGGGCCTGCAATGCGGAATCGCCGGTCGCTTCAAGCTCATCGACAACAACGCTCGAAATGTATGGTTCATAGAGGCCGGTTTGTATTGCTTCAAAGAACCTTTCCGCTGTCTCTCTCCAGTCTGGACGGTCTGTGTGTTCAAGCTGGTTCCAGACAGATGTTTCTATGTACAGTTTTTTCTTCATTTATGGGATGCCTTTTCGGTAACGCCGTTTTGTACGGCAAGTCCTTCAATCATTCGCATAACCGCTTTTTGGTCTTTGGGCGGTAGCTTTTGCAATGTCTTAACATGTTTACGGATGCTTGGCGGCATATCTTCCTTTATCGTTTTCATCGGGCTTTCACCAAGCAGATAGCTGGTTGTTACGTTCAGAGCTTTTGCAATTTTAATAACGACATCAACCGGCGGTCCTTGTGTATCGCCCTCGTAAAATGAGACCATCCGTTTTGATAATCCGACCAGCTCGCCCAACTCGGCTTGACTCAAACCGCGTGCCTTCCTCGTGGTGAATAATCTTTCACCGAACGGTGAGCGTTTTACGTCTTGATGGGTCTGGCCGCGTGAAGGCCCTCTTCTTGTTGTTCGTTTCATGTAAAAAATATACTATTGCCTTGCTTAAAAGAAACATATATTGTATCTTTTGTTGTGTGGTAAAAAAACACTTGACAGGTTTTTGAAAACAAACAAAAAAGGCCTTCCGGCGCTCTCTGGAAAAGTACACCAGTCGGCCCGCAGATAACGCCCGAAAGGGGGCGCATCTATGTCTAAAAAATACCTTTCTACAGTTCGGCCGTCCATCATAACCAACGACCTTTTTATGGCCGCGTTCCTTCATTGCGTCGGGTGCACCCTCGACCATGTGGAAACCAACGGCCGCAAGCGGGTATCGTTCGTGTTTATCGGTGAGCGGGTCAAAGAGCTGCGGGAAGCGTATCGAACCGGACCGGTCCGGCTGGACATGAACCTCTTTCGGGAAAGCCTATACCAGATACGCCGTACGATGGACGGTGTTATCACCGAAGAGAGGAGCAAATCCCATGTCCAAAACCGAAACCGTTTGCAAGCTGTCCCGCAGTTCTTGTGCTGAGCTGCGCCGAAGTACTGACGGGCTGCACTTTGCCGGTAGCCTTCTGACCTACCGCATTACCGGCCTGACCGCCTACAATCTCGACCGTCTGCGAATTACTCTCAAAGCAAATCCACCGGATGCGGCCGGAACGTTCCATATCGACACACTCGACCTGTACAACAGCCGTGCCCGTGAGAACTACGCGGAGGCCTGCGCCAAATACATGAAAGCCGGACAATCCGGTGTACTGGCGGAACTGTCTCAACTCATCGAGGCCCTGGAAGCCGAACGGGTAAGTATGCGGGAGAAAGGCGGAGCTGCACAGGTTCCCGAGATGACCACCGAAGAGCGCAAAGAAGCACTTGACATCCTCAAAGGGAAAGACCTGCTCAAGGAAATAATCGGTGGGTTCGATGCCATCGGTTTTATCGGTGAGAAATACAACAAAATGCTTGGGTATCTGGCGACCGTCTCCTGGCTGCAGCCGGATCCGCTGGCGCTTCTTATCCTGTCCCGCTCCGGTGCGGGTAAAACCAGTCTGCAAGATGCGCTCTGCAAGTTCGTTCCGCCGGAATCTGCAATCCAGTATACCAGACTCACCGGGCAGTCTCTTTTTTACCGTGATGAAAACGCACTGAAGAACAAAGTACTTGCCATCGAGGAAGAAGACGGCATGAAGGATGCCATGTACTCGATTAAAACACTCATCTCATCGCAGAAACTTTCTATAGCCGCCACCCGCACCGATGCCAAATCCGGCAAGTTCTCTGTTGATGAATACTGTGTTCACGGTCCGGTGGTGGTGATGGTCTCCACAACTAACCCCGACGCCCTCGATGATGAAACCAAACAACGCTTTTTAGTACTGACCATCGATGAATCACCGGAGCAGACACGAAGCATCCTGCAAACCCAGTTTACAAAGAACACTCACGAGTGGTACTCCATGACCTGCGATGAATCATCCATCCAGCGGCTGCACCACAACATGCAGCGTCTGCTCAGACCGCTGACCGTTACGTTCTCACGGGACCTGAAACTTGTCTGGCCTTACAGCCGGTTGCAGATGCGCCGCGAGCAGAAAAAGTTCGTCTCACTGGTTAAGGCAAT
>QNBU01000199.1 GCA_003644215.1 Planctomycetota bacterium | reverse complement strand
GGGTGCGTATTTTTGCGGAACAAATCGCTCTCGCGGCAATCGCTCCATCACCTCCAGAACACGTCTGTCGTGAATATCCCGACCGCGCAGGTGGACATCAATCATTGTGCGTCGAACGATGGCGTAGCGGTTTTTGTCGTCAAAACTGACCATTTGCTCATCATCCGATTATTTTGTATATTTTTCAATATAATTCTCTGTTTGGGAAAAGAGAGCGGACAGATTTCACTAAAACCCGATAATAGACGCACTGGAGATACGATGATTCATAAAGAAGGCACAATAGCGAATGCCGGCTACCCGATTTACTGGTGGGATGTTTTTGGCCGGATCGGCGACGAGTCGATTATCACCGAATTTTCGGTTTCGTTTCTTAAAAATGGCGAAACGCTGATGCTTTCGCTCAAAAGTTCGGTCAATGCGCACAGTCCCGAACAGATTGAACTCTATGCCCATGCCCTGAAAGGGTCCGCTTCCAACATCGGGGCCGTTCCCTTAGCGAAAAAGGCATGGCTTTTGGAAAAGGCCGCGGCGGAAAAGAATCTGGACGATATTTCTGAACAACTCAGAGCAATTGAAGATGAATACCTCCACCTCAAGTCGTTGCTGGAGCAGCCCGACTGGATCGAATGCGCCAAACGGGCCGCCGAGGCCGGCGATTCGTAACATTTCTATTTTTCATAATCTTGACGGCGACGGTTTTTTATTCATAATAGCATTCTATGAATAAAAAGACGAAGCAGTTAACTCAACTGGACAAACAATATCTGTGGCATCCGTTTACACAGATGGCAGACTGGCTCGCCGGTGAGCCAGTTGTTATTGAGTCGGGAGATGGGTTTTACCTGATCGACACCGACGGTAATCGCTACATCGACGGGGTCAGCAGCTTGTGGTGCAATGTTCACGGGCATCGGGTTCGCAAGATTGATGACGCGATTCGGACGCAATTGGACAAAATCGCGCACAGCACGCTGCTGGGCTTGGGCCAGACACAATCCATTGAATTAGCTGAAAAGCTGGTGCAAATCGCTCCGGTGCCGCTGGAAAAGGTTTTCTACTCCGACAGCGGGGCGACGGCGGTCGAGATCGCGATTAAGATGGCGTACCAGTACTGGCAGAATATCGGGCAAACCAATAAAACGAAATTCATCTCACTCAAAGAGGCCTACCACGGCGACACGGTCGGGGCGGTCAGCGTTGGCGGGATGGATCTGTTCCACGGCATCTTCAAGTCGCTGATCTTTGAGACCCATTACGCGCCCAGTCCGCATCCGTATCGGTTTGACGGAACGCCCGAACAGTGTGCGGCGCATTCGCTGGCGGCGATGGAAGATATTCTCAAGGTGCATTTAGATGAAATCGCCGGGGTCGTGGTCGAGCCACTGGTCCAGGGTGCGGCGGGGATCATCGTGCATCCGGCGGGATTCTTGAAAGGCGTCGAATCGCTTGCCCGCAAGTATGATATACTGCTGATCGTCGATGAGGTAGCGATGGGCTTTGGCCGCACGGGCAAGATGTTCGCCTGTGAGCATGAAGACATACAGCCCGATTTGATGTGCATCGCCAAAGGCATCAGTGCCGGATACCTGCCGTTGGCGGCGACGCTGACCACGCAAACAATCTTCGATGCATTCGCAGTGTCCGGCGATATTAAAAAGACATTCTACCACGGCCACACCTATACCGGCAATGCCCTCGGTTGCGCCGCGGCACTGGCTTCGCTGGAACTGTTCGCCGAAAACAAAATCATCGAAACCATGCCGAAAAAGATTGATTTGATTTCACAATACTTCACGCGATTTTCTGAATTACCTTATGTTGGCAATGCCCGTCAGTGCGGCATGGTCGGTGGAATTGAACTGGTTGCCGATAAGGCGACCAAGAGGGCATTTGCTTCTGAGAAGAAGATCGGCGCGAAAGTTTGCGACGCAATGCGACCCAAAGGTGCCATGATGCGCCCGCTGGGCGATTGTATCGTTCTGATGCCCGCCGTAGCGATGGACATGGAAACATTGACGAAGTTGCTGGATACTATTGAAGATACACTGACAAATGAAATACCGAAAATGACTTGTCATGCCGGGCTTGACCCGGTATCCAGTCGGTAGCGCTCTGGATCCCGGCTCGGAGGCCGGGATGACAGTACTGTGACAAGGTTTTATTTATGTTAAATTTAAATCTACCAAAAAAGAATGGGCTATTTATTACTGGAACCGATACCGGCGTGGGTAAGACGCTGGTTGCCGGGGGGATCGCGGCGGTGCTGCGCGGACAGGGGCTTAAGGTTGGCGTGTTTAAGCCGATTGCGTCGGGCTGTCGTAAGGACGGGGCCTTAATCAGCGACGATACTGAGTTTCTGGCCTTGTGTGCGGATGCGGATTATTCGCTGTCGGTCATTACGCCGGTAACCTACAAGACGCCTGCGGCACCTGTTACCTGCGTGCAGCTTGAGGGGCGGGCGATTGATTATGAAGAGATCGTTGCCGCATACACTTATCTGTGCGAAAATACCGATGTGGTCATTGTCGAGGGCATCGGCGGGGCGATGGTGCCGATAGACGACGAGCATACGGTTTTGGACTTGGCAGTTGAATTTAACCTGCCGATGGTCGTCGTCGCACGCCCAAATTTGGGGACGATCAATCATAGTTTATTGACGATTGATGCGGTGCGGAATGCCGGTTTGCCCGTTGCGGGGCTGGTTATTAGTGGGTACAATGCGTTTGAGGCGGATATTGCCGAAGAAACCTCGCCGGAAGTGATTTGCGAGTTCAGCGGTGTGAATTTGTTGTCAATTGTCCCGTTCGACGAGGAATCCAGCGTCGAAGAAGGGCGGCTTGGGCAAACAGTGGTTGAAGTGCTTGATTTTTGCGATTGGGCGACGCTTGCGGCGGTGTAATCGGCGATAGGGCTTATTGGGTGAAAAATAGACTGGAATTGTTCGCGGGTTCGTAGTATCCTGCGGGCAGTGAAAATGAACTGTATTCGAGAACCCTGCTTTAAGGAGAATGAATTATGACTGATGAAACAAAAAAGTATGTGATGATTGGTATTGTTGTGGCTTGCTTGTTGCTTGCCGGAACGATTATGTACAACTCTTTCTCCGATGGTGGCGGCGGTGGCACAGGCGACAGACAAATTGCTTTAATGTGTGCTGAATGCGGAGGATTTGAGGTTTCAGTCGATGAGTACCGCGAGATGATGGCCCAGCAGGGGCCGGAAGCCATGATGATGCCGGGGATGGGTCCACAGACGATGGAATGTCCGAAATGCGGCAAAAAAAGCTGCATGGCGGCCCAAAAATGTCAAAAATGCGAAAACATTTTTGTTTTTGGCCAGGCAAAAGATCAAAACTATCCGGATC
>QNBU01000198.1 GCA_003644215.1 Planctomycetota bacterium | reverse complement strand
GCGAAAACACGATTTTCTTGACGGGTTTTATCTGTTTACAGGTGAAAAAGTTTATCTTATTGTCGCTTATTTGCCGATAATAACCGAAAAGTATTCGAGATTTTTTGTTGAGATGGCGGATACTTACAGTTACGATGCACAGAAACATATAGAGGCATCGCAAAGAAAAAGACCTGAAGTATTGAGAAAGGAGTCTTAGCTTATGCTTGGAATTGAGGATAAAGGAGTTTTAACCGCGTACCTTTTGTGCATCGCAAGTGCCATTCTCTGCGTCGTCTATGGCCTTCTTAACTGGAACAAGGGTGCTGAAGATGTTCAGCCCGATGATGTCAAGTGGGCGGCAGAAGAGAAAAAGGTTGAGGAAGAATTGTAATTTTTCGGATGGATTTTTAACGGATTTCCTGTCAAACCAGGGAGGATTATTATGTTAGCACAAGCTGTTGGTGTTTTGGATATTATTGTTGTATTGGTTTATTTGTTAGTTGTCGTGTACCTCGGTTTGCTGGGTTATATGCGAACCAAAAGCGCGACCGACTATCTAATCGCGGGTCGTGAAGTCCATCCATTCGTAATGGCGATGAGTTATGGGGCGACCTTTATTTCCACCAGTGCCATTGTTGGCTTTGGCGGTGTGGCCGGGTTGTTCGGGATGGACTTGTTGTGGCTGACATTCCTGAATATCTTTGTCGGGATTTTTATCGCGTTTGTTTTCCTGGCACCGCGTGCCCGCCGAATGGGACATCATCTGGACGCGCACACATTTCCGGAATTTTTGGCACGCCGATTTGAAAGTCGGTTTTTGCAGATGTTTGCGGGTTTGGTCATCTTCTTGTTCATCCCACTCTACGCGGCGGCGGTATTGATCGGCGGAAGCCAGTTTATCGCTGTCCAGTTTGGCGTTTCGTATGAAATGGCCCTGTTGGTCTTTAGTGTCATTATCGCCGCCTATGTGGTGGTCGGCGGATTAAAGGGTGTAATGTATTCCGACGCCCTGCAGGGAACGATTATGTTTGTTGGGATGCTGATCCTGTTGATCTTTACTTATCAAAAGGTTGGCGGGCTGACGGCCGGCCATGAGAAACTAACGGCGATGGCGGCGCTGGTGCCGGGCAAACTGAAAGCTATTGGTCATACAGGGTGGACAGCGATGCCGCCATTTGGCTGGGGTGATATTAAATACAATCTGTGGTGGCTGGTGATACCGACGATTACGCTGGGTGTAGGGATTGGTGTTTTGGCGCAACCGCAATTAGTGGTTCGCTTTATGACGGTTAAAAGCAAACGGGAACTGAACCGTGCGGTACTGATCGGCGGCATCTTTATTCTGGTGATGACCGGTGTGGCTTTTGTGGTTGGGGCATTGTCGAATGTCTTCTTTGCCGAACAAGGTCCTCGGCTCAAGGGTCGTGTGGTGAAGGTCATTGATGCTGAAAAGCAACAGGCCGTTATGCAGATCATGACGCAGAACGATGCGGGCCAGTGGGTCGATGTAGAGGGCAAAATGGCACCGGTGCTTCTGGATGGCGAAATTGCCGGACAAGCAGAGGTACAGGGCCAGACAGTTGATGTGGTACAGGGCGGCAGTATCTCGATTGTGATTGCCAAGGGCGATTCCGGTAAGATTATTCCGACCTATATTAAAACTGCGCTTCCCAAGTGGTTCGGGCTGTTGTTTTTGCTGACCCTGCTGGCGGCGGCGATGAGTACACTGTCCAGCCAGTTCCATACGGTGGGTACCAGTGTCGGGCGGGATATGTGGGAGCAGTTTACCGGCAAGCACGGGCATACGATGCTGGTAACGCGAGTGGGTATCATTATCGGCATCATCTATGCGGTTCTGCTGAGCTACTACTGGCAGGAAAGCACGGTGATTCCACGAGCGACGGCGATTTTCTTTGGACTTTGTGCATCGGCCTTTTTGCCGGCGTTTATTGGTGCATTGTATTGGAAACGCATGACACGGGCCGGTGCGGTTTGGTCGTGTTTAATAGGGTTTGTGATTACCGCGCTCTGGTTGCTGTTGGTCAAGTCAAAAGAAGCGGCGGCTATCGGACTCGTTCAGAAATTAACAGACGGCCAAACCAGTATTCTGGCCGGCAAGCCCAACTGGGATTGGGTTGATCCGATTTGTATTGCTTTCCCGATCTCGATTCTTGTGGCGATTGTGGTTAGTTTGATGACCAAGCCGCCCTCACAAGAGCATCTGGATAAGTGCTTCAATAAATAATGGCAGGGTGGGTTATGCCCACGCGATTTTCTAAAAAAACAGGCAGTGTAGAAGAGGAAACTTTTTTTAAGGAGAACAGATGATGGCAGGAAAAACGGTAAAAGGAATTGTTTTGTTGGCGATGATCGTCGGCATCGCTTCGTTTGCGATGGCGGCGGAAAAAGCCGCAGCCGGTGCGCCGGCGCAGGATTATTTACAGCAGGATGAACCGGCGCCCCATTTTCATGAAGTCAATACCGATTTTATGGACAAGTTCCATAATCCAATGGAAGGTGTTACGATGGGGCTGGACCTGCGTTTAAGGGAAGTCTATGCCCGGAATATCTTCTCTTTGAACGAGTCGTATGGGGATAATGCCGCATCTCCTCCTTTCAACCCAGGTAATTGGAATAACTACCACTGGCAGCGCTATCGCACACGATGGTCTCTTAAGTGGGCGATTGACGATGATATCGACTTCAACACCCGTTTGGTTTGGGAGTTCTGGGGACATGTCTCGCCGGATGAGAGCTGGTTCCCCGGCTTCTTTGATGAAAAGAGTTATGATTTCGACGAGATGATCTTTGATCACATGAACCTTCAGTTCCGCAATGCGTTTGATATGCCGCTGACCTTGACCGTCGGTCGTCAGGATATTATTCTCGGTACCGGTTGGCTGGTGCTGGACGGGACGCCTGCGGATGGGTCCAGAACGATTTTCTTTGATGCGATTCGCGCGACCTATGACCTCAGCGAAACCAGTAAGGTGGACTTGATCTATATCCAGCAGTATGATGACGAAGCCAAATGGCTCAAGCCCTTCAATCACGGCGCTGTTGAGGATCGTCGCCACCTGACCCAGAAGCAGGATGAAAGAGCGGCCATCGTTTATTGGCACAACAAGCTCAACGATATTCACAAAAACGAACTGTACTACATCTACAAAAATGAGGAAGGTTCTGACTGGAGTAACGGTGCAGGTGCTGATGCGGACATCCATACAATTGGTACCCGTTTCTTCGGTAACTTGGATGATAATTGGAGCTATACCGCCGAAATTGCCAAGCAGTGGGGCGACCGCGACGGCGCCAGTTTA
Organism: Planctomycetota bacterium; assembly: GCA_003644215.1. GTDB lineage: Bacteria > Planctomycetota > Phycisphaerae > Sedimentisphaerales > Anaerohalosphaeraceae > 4572-13. The sequence goes on along the minus strand of QNBU01000198.1, from coordinate 72 downwards.
CAGGCGTTGGGCGGCAACAGTAAGATGACCTACGCGTTCAATAACGACTCGAAAAATGAAGTGCATTTTGGC